>CAZRSM010000194.1:0-4354 GCA_964602755.1 uncultured Planctomycetales bacterium | reverse complement strand
CACCCGCGCGACCAGGCCCGCGCCATCTACGAACAGGCCAAAGCCGCCGGCCACGTCGCCGGCCTGCTCGACCAGCAGCGCCCCAACATCTTCACGCAGTCGGTGGCCAACATCGAACCGGGCGCCACGGTCGAAATCGAGATCAGCTACGTCGAAACACTGGCCTTCGAAGACGGCACCTTCACCTGGGTGTTCCCCATGGTGGTCGGACCGCGCTACATTCCCGGCGGCGGCTCCGCCCCGCGACCCGTGCAGGCGGGCAAGCCCACGGGGCAGGTTCCCGACGGCGACCGCATCAGTCCGCCGGTCGTGCCCGGGGGCATGCGCAGCGGACACGACATCAGCCTTACGGTGCACATCGACGCCGGCGGCGAACTGAGCGAGCTGCGCAGCGAGCTGCACGAAATCGAGGACGTCCGCGACGGGCCGACGCGCGCCCTCGTGCGCCTGGCCCCCCACGACAACATCCCCAACCGCGACTTCGTGCTGCACTATCGCCTGGCCGGTGACGGGCCGGCCGACGCCTTCCTGGTTCACGAAGACCAGCGCGGTCGCTTTTTCTCGCTGCTGCTGCAGCCGCCGCCGCGGGTCGAGCCGCGCAGCGTCCTGCCGCGCGAGGTGGTCTTCGTGCTCGATACGTCCGGCTCGATGATGGGCTGGCCGATGGAAAAGTCCAAGGAACTGATGGAGCGGCTGCTCGATTCGCTCGGTCCCGACGACACCTTCAACGTCATCACCTTCGCGGGGCACACGCAGGTCCTCTGGCCCAGCTCGCGGCCCAACACGCTCCGGAACCGTACCGCCGCCCGGAACCTGGTGACCCGACTGCAGGGCAGCGGCGGAACCGAGATGATGCGGGCCATCGAAACCGCGCTCGCCCAGCCGGCCGAGGCCCGCGCCGCCGACCGCATGCGCATCGTGGTCTTCCTGACCGACGGCTACGTAGGCAACGACCTGGCCATCCTGGACGCCGTCCGGCGTCACGCCGGCACCACGCGCGTCTTCGCCTTCGGCATCGGCAACAGCGTAAACCGCTACCTGATCGAGGGCATGGCCGAGGCGGCCCGCGGCGAGGCCGAGATCGTCACCCTGGCCGGCGACGCCGAGGTCGCCGCCGCCCGTTTCTACGAGGGACTTACGGCGCCGCTGCTGCGCGACATCGAGATCGACTTCGGCACCCTGGCGGTGGCCGACGTGTACCCCCGGCGGGTCGGCGACCTGTTCGCCGCCCGGCCCGTCGTGGTCTTCGGCCGGCTCACCGGCCCGCCGGAGGGGCTGATCCATCTGCGCGGCCAGGCGGCCGACGGGCCATACGAGGTCGAGATCGAAGTGACCCAGCCGGGCGATCACCCCGCGCTGGCCAGCCTGTGGGCGCGGGCCAAGGTCAAGGACCTGATGCAGCGAGACCTGGCCGCGGTACAGGCCGGGAGGTTTCCTGACAAACTCAAGCAGCAGATCATCGACCTGGGCGTGACCTACCAGTTGGTCACTCAGTTCACCAGCTTCGTGGCGGTCGAAGAGCTGACCATCACCAGCGACGGCCAGCCCAGGACCATCCGCGTGCCGGTCGAAATGCCCCAGGGCGTCAGCTACCAGGGCGTCTTCGGCGGCGGGAACATGGCCGGACGCGGGCTGGCCGCCGGGCTCGGACAGCCGGGTTGCTTCTCGGTCGAGTACTCGCCGTCGGCCGCGCCCGCAGCGGGTCGCTCGGCCGGCGTCCTGGTGCGGGGCGCGGCTGGCAAGGCCACGGACCTCGAAGACGCTGTTTCCGCACTGGAGCGGGCCCAGGTCGCGCCGGCGACAAAGCTCGACGACCGGCTGCGGAACCTGGCCACGCGGGTGCGCAAGGATGGCCGCGACGGCGACCTCACCATCGGCAAGCTGGTGGTGCGTAACTGGCGCGTCGAGGTCATGGTGCTGCTGACGAAGCTCGACGACCAGGTGCGTGAGGAGCTGCGCAAGGCAGGCCTTGAGATCAGCGACGAAAGCCGCACCGTGCAGATGGCGGTGGGCACTATCGACGTCCGCAAGCTCGAGGAGCTGGCGCGGATCGCCGCGGTGGTTCGCGTTTCGCCGGTGGGACCGTAAGGCCCACCAACCCGGTCATGGTCGGCGGTGGGTCAGGCGCCCGAATCGGACTGCTCGGCCGGCAGCGGCTTCTCGTCGGCAGCCGGATCGGCCTGGTCCACCTCCGCCTGCTCGCCGGCCGTCAGGCCGCCCGTTTCCGCGGCACCCGGCTCGGCACTCTCGTCCGCGGCGTCCGGCTCGGCACTTTCGTCCGCGGCGTCCGGCCCGGCGACCTCGTCCTCTGCGCCCGCCTCGGCGACCTCGTCCTCTGTGCTCGCCTCGGCGACCTCGCCGCCTGTCGGCGCGTCGGCCTCCGCCGCCGACTGCTCTGCCGAATCGGCCTGCGGCGTCTGGACGTCCGCCTGGTCCTGGGCCTGCTCGCTGGCGACGAATGCGCTCGGCTCGGCGGCCGTGTCACCTTCGGCTTCCTGCTGCTGGGCCGCGAGGGCTTCGGCCTCGGCCCTGGCCTTTTCGGCGGCCTCTTTCTCCTCTTCGAGGCGGATGACTTCTTCGCCGGCCTCGTAGACGATGCGTTCGGCCAGCTCGGGGTCGAGTTCGAGGTTTTCGATCAGCGGCTCGGGGCCGAGGTCGTCGATGTCGGCGACCGAGACGCAGCCCAGAGCGATCAGCTTGTCGAGCAGCACATCGTCGACGCCCTCGATCTTCTTGAGCGCCTTTTCCATGATCTCGAGATTGCGGTTGTGTTCTTCGGGCGTGAGGATGTCGATGTCCCAGCCGGTCAGCCGCGAGGCCAGGCGCACGTTCTGGCCGCGTTTGCCGATAGCCAGCGAGAGCTGGTCTTCGGCCACCACCACCGTTGCCTTGCCCAGCTCCAGCCCCAGGGCGATGTCCTGCACTTCGGCCGGCTTGAGAGCGTTCTGGATCAGAATCTGGCTCGACTCGTTCCAGCGCACGATGTCGATCTTCTCGCCGCCGAGTTCCTCGACGATGTTCTTGATGCGGCTGCCGCGCACGCCGACACAGGCGCCCACGGCATCGACCTTGCTGTCGATGCTGCTGACGGCCACCTTGGTGCGGTAGCCGGCCTCGCGCGCGATGGCGCGGATTTCGATGATGCGTTCGGCTACTTCCGGCACCTCCAGCTCGAAGAGCCGCATGATGAAGTTACGGTCGGCCCGCGAGAGAATCACCTTGACCTGGTTCGACTGCTCGCGGACCTCGAGCACCAGTGCCCGCAGCCGGTCGCCGACCTGGTGCGTCTCGCCGGGGATCTGTTCGCTGCGCGGCAGGAAACCCTCGGTGCGGCCGATGTTGACCAGCAGGTTGCCCTTCTCGATGCGCACCACGGTGCCGGTGACGATGGTGTTGAGCCGTTGCGAGAACTCGTCGTAGATGCTGGCCCGCTCGCGCTCTCTGGTGCGCTGGATGATGACCTGCTTGGCAGTCTGGGCGGCGATGCGGCCCAGCGTCTGAACGTCGATCGGCTGGCCTTCGACCACCGCGGTGATGTCGCCCGTGACCGGATCGAGGTGCACTTCGGCTTCCTCGGTGCCGTAGGCCTTGCGGATCGCACTGGCCATGGCGTTTTCCAGGTCGGTCAGAAAGCCGTCGCGGTCGATGTTCTTGTCGCGGCAAATGCCGTCGATGATGCGGAGCAGATCCTGGTTCATGGCGACCTCCGCCAGTTATTAAAAAAGGGCCGCACCTGCGACCCACCAGCGCTCCCGCACCAGGGAGCCTGATTCTGGTCATGTCCCGCCGGCGGCGCAAAGCCATGCCGCCACGCGCCTGACATTATACCCACCCCCGCGGTAATGACCAGTGGCCGCGGGCCCAACTGAGACGCGCGTCGGGATAGCAGACGGACTGCAGCCCAACAGCAGCACGCCCCGGCGGCTACCCGGCTCGCCACAGGCCCACCGTCCCCCAGCGGAACGCTCGCCTGCGGAACCGACGGCCAAACCATGGCCCGCTGATACCCGCCCGAAAAGTCGATATCCCCGCCTTCGAACGATAGGATAAGAAGGTGCGGCGTTTGCGGCACCGGCTGCCGCGAGCGAATGCGGGCCACAACGGGACCACCGTCATGCACCCGCTGGTGCCAATAATCCTGTTCATGGGGCTCGGCGGAGCGATGCTCTGGCTGGGTTTGAGAGACAAAGCCAGGGCCGGCCGGCGGGCCGACGGCTCGTGCGGCAATTGCGGGCACCGCAACCAGCCGCAGGCACGCTACTGTGCCATGTGCGGCCAGCGGTTGTAGGACTTTCGTTGAGCTTTGCTGCAGACAAGTCGCGTAAACACCATCCCACAACCCCTGTTCCCCAAC
>CAZRSM010000193.1:0-22769 GCA_964602755.1 uncultured Planctomycetales bacterium | reverse complement strand
TCTCCTCCCAACCGTCCCCCCTTCCAGGGGGGACCACAGGGGGGTCACAGCCTGCGAACGCGAACCGCCGACGAACAGCCGCGCCGCCAGCCCGGCACGACAATTCGCAATTCGCGATTCGGCATTCTTCACTCGTAGGCTCGACTCTCCCCCAAGCCTCTCCCTGCGAGAGAGGGGAGTTCTGCAGCACGTGCGCCGCAGCCTGCTCGTCTGACACCCGCTCCGGCGGCCGATAGTGGCCAATTATTTAGCCACCTGTCGGCTCCCGGCCGGCGCCGGCGGGGCGACTCAGCACCGTTGCGGCACCGGAACCACCCATAACTCCTGCCATCACAGCCAGTTATGTTTTATCGGTCCGCGTCGCCCGCCGCTGGCACGCGTCTTTCCTGCATGTATCGCGAGCGATCAGCGCGGCGAAGCGCGCTCAGCTCGTGGTCACTGGTTCCCCGTGACCGGTTTCGCCGCCCGCTCGATGCAGTTTCGTCGCCGGCAACCACGCGAAACCGCCGGCCCCGGCAAACCGCAATGCGACACGCTCGCGTGCAGGACGGTCCTGTACGGCGGGTGTGTCCCACGGGCTTCGGTTGAAAAGGAGGAAGTGGAACATGTTGCGCAAGCTCTTACCCATCACAGCAGTGGCCTTCGCCGGCCTGCTGCTGGCACCCGTTGCACAAGCGGTCGTCATCGACCTCGGCTCGCCGCAGGAGGGCACGGTCGTCTATCCCGGCGACACGGTCTCGATGACCGCGAGCGTCACCAACGACACCGACGCGCCGGACATGATCCTCATCACGGTCACGCTCAGCGCCGACGTGCCGGGCAATCCGATCAACTTCGAGGGCAGCTTCCGCCTGCCGCTCGACGCCGGCGAGACCGTCGAGCAGACCCTCGAGTTCGACGTCCCGGCCGACCTCGAAGTGCCGGCCGAGATCCCGATCACCATCAGCGCCACCGCCGAAGGGCTCGAGAGCGGCACTTCCGACTCTGACTCGCTCTCGCTGACGCTGGCCCCCCTGCCGGGCAAGAACGGCAACGGCGTGTCGATCTCGCTCTCGTCGCCCCAGGAAGGCACCACCGTCTATCCCGGCGACATCGTCGAGATGACCGCCAGCCTGGCAAACAACGGCGACGCTTTCGACCTGGTGACGGTCACGCTGACCGTCAGTGCCGACATCCCCGGCAACCCGGTGACCTACTCAGGTGAGTTCACCGTGCCGATGGAGGCCGGCGATGCGATCGAGCAGACCATCGAATTCGAGGTGCCCGACCTGCCGATCGAGGTGCCCGTGCCGGTGGTCATCGACGCCGTCGCGGTCGGCGAGCTGAGCGGCACGCAGGATTCCGACTCGCTGTCGATCACCTGGGCGCCCGCTCCGGGCCTCAAGGACGGCGAGGGCATCTACATCGACTTCGCTTCGCCGCAGGAAGGCACCACCGTCCACCCCGGCGAGACGGTCGAGATGACCGCCACGCTGTCCAACAACACCGCCGTCGACGAGCTGATCGTCGTCGACCTGACGCTGTCGGCCGACATCCCCGGCGACCCGTTCACCTATGAAGGCGCGTTCCGCATCCCGCTCGAGGCCGGCCAGGCCGTCAGCCAGACGCTCGAGGTGGACATCCCGGCGGACCTGCCGATCGAGGCACCCTTCACCGTGACCATCTCGGCCACGGCCACGGGTGAGGTCACCGGCTACACCGATTCGGACAGCATCTGGTTCACGATCGCGCCGTCGGGCGGCAAGGTCGGCGGCGAGCGCCTGCAGATGCAGATGCTGCGCATGGTTCCGTAACGGTTGCCCGATCCTGGGGTAAGGGTTCCGTCCCGGCTGATTCCCGGCCGCGGGCGGAACCTCGCCCCGGTCTCGACGGCCGCCGCCATCTCGGAGGAGAAAGCATGTTCAACAGGATCGGGACAGTCGCGGCGCTGTTCGTGCTGGCAGCCGGCAGCGCCCGGGCCACGCTGCAGGTCAACAGCTTCGATACGGCCCTCTACGGCCGCTGGTGGCACGTCACCAGCTATCACGTCCAGGACGACCTGCTGGCGGGCCCCAACGACAACACCTTCCTGATGCCCGAAGGCATCGCGTTTCGCAACAACCTGCTCTACGTCAGCGGCGACGCCGGCCAGTACTACACCGACAGCCGGCTGGCCAGATACCAGGCCCCGCCCGGCGGCATCCTCACCTACAACGGCTTCGTGCAGATCACCAGCCAGTGGGGCCCCGACGGGCTGACCTTCAACGATCTCGCCGGCTACGGCTCGGGCGCCAACGACATCGTCACCGTCGAGAAGGACCCGGCACCCGGCGCCGGGGTCGTCGACCTGACCAGCGGCAACCTGAGCAACGTGCTGGCGGTTTCCGCCGCCGACGCGGTGAGCGCCATCGCCACCGGCGGCTTTGCCGCCGTCGACGACGCCGGCGCCGCCGCGACGCTGGTCTTCTTCGACGACGGCTTCGCGCCCACCGGGGTCACCTTCGCCGTCGCACCCGGCACGCGCGGCCTGGCCTACGTCTCGCCGGCGTTCGCCGAGTTCCTGACCGGCACGCCCGTGGCCGACGGGGCATTCGTGACGCTGACCCGCGCCAACCCCGGTAATGCCATCAACGTCTACGATCTGGCCGGCAACGCCATCGGCGGGCAACAGGACCTGCCGGTCGAACCGCGCGCCCGCATACCCATCGGCGGCGGGTTCTACATCACCAAGCCGGCCTTCGGCGGCGTCGAGGGCATCGCCGTGGACGAGGTCGGACAGGTCATCTACATCGCCGACCGCGACAACTCCATGGTGCACGTCCTCACGCCGGGAACCTGGGTCGGCGACCTCGACAACGACGGCGACGTCGACCTGGCCGACCTGGCCATCCTGCTGGCCAACTACGGCACCACCGGCGGAGCAACCTACCAGGACGGGGACCTCGACGGCGACGGCGATGTCGATCTGGGAGACCTGGCCCTCATGCTGGCCAATTACGGTCGCTCCTGACCGACGCCGCTGCCGTCCTGTCCGGCCCGAGGAGCGGCAAAACGCATTGCCGCTGATACACCGTCCCACCTGGTGCGGACACGGCCAGCGTGGAGGGAGGCGCAGCCGTGTCCGCCACTTTTGTGTACCCTCGAGTGCCCAGACCCTTCCTGGGAGACAGTGATTGCCGGGCAGAGCCCGACCTGGACGGCTCTCCTTGACAGCGGGGGACAGTCGCCCGCGACTGTCCCCGGCTTCGTTGCCAGCGTGTCGGCCAGCCGAGGCCGATGGCCCCGGCTCACCTGGCCGCCCGGTCGAGGACCGGTACCATCCCTGAGGCGGATCCGCCCCCCCCGCTCGGTGGCAGCTCACCTGTGCCGGCTCAACGCCGGGATGTGCCGCTGGCTCGAGGCCGCCCGCAGGCTCTCGAACACGTCGCGCAGCTCGGCGCGGCGCGTCTGCGCCAGCAGCTCGTCGTACATCGCCGCGTTGCGTCCCTCGGCCTCGATCGCTCCTGCCAGGGACTCGGACAGCGTGTTCGGCACCCCGGGAACATGCGCGGCGCTGCGCGCCGGCGGATCGAGCCGGTAGCGCGTGAAAAGCTCCATCAGCGCCGCGGCGTGTCGCTGTTCGGCCCGCCTGATGTTCTCGATGTAGCGCAGCGGGCCGAAGCGCTCCAGTATCGCGGCGTAGTACGCCTCGGCCGCGTACTCGTCCAGCAGAGCGGTCCGCAGGGCCTGCGCCTCGGCCGCCGTCAGCTCCCCCGACGGCGCGCCGCCGCGACGGGCCTCGCGCCGGCCGGCCCCGCGGCGCGACGTGCCGCGCGACTCCCCGGTGGGGCGATCGGTGCGGCACTCTTGCACCGCCTGACCGCGGCCCGAGCGGCCATGCTGCCGCCCGGAACGCGCGTGCCTGCTGGCGGCGCGCCGCCCGCACCGGTCGTGATGCGACCGCGCCGCGCCTGCGGTGCAGCCGCCTGCGCACGACGCCCGGCCGTATCCGCGCCCTGCGTGCTGCCTTTCGCGCTCGCACGGCCCCGCGAGCCGTCCGCATTCGTCGCCGGCGGGTGCCCATCGTCCGTGGTCGCCCGCTGCGTGTCCGCGCCGGCCGCGCATCCGCTCGGGCCGCATGCCTCTTGCGAGCTGACGCCCGCCGCAGTCTTCAACGGCGCGGTCACAACCAGCCCGCTCCAGCCCCCGCGATCCGCACAGCTTTTCCTGCGCCCCATACCCCTGTGCATCTCTGCCGGGCGGTGCTGCCGCCCAGACCGCCGCCAGGCTCGCCGCCAGTAACCCCGCAATCAGGTAGACGTTTCTCATGGCTCGTCCCTCTCAGTGTTGGATGGCCCGCCTTTCCACTGCGGACCGCGGCCCCGGCCGCGCGGGCCATGACCGCGACCGCCGCCCCACCCTTTGCCCCAGCGTTTGCCGCAACCCTGGCGCACCGTCTCGGCACAGCGTTTGAACAGTCGCGCACGCTGCTGGTCGGTCAGATGCGGCCGCAAGGCGAGCAGGTAGCGGGCCACGCGCCGCTCGAGGTTGTCGTGGGCCACGATCACCCGCTCGACCTGGGCCATGATCCGGGCATCGTCGGCCTCGTCGCTCTCGAACAACTCGGCCAGCCTCTCGCGCTCGGCCGCCAGGCGCTGCTCCAGCTCGCGGCTCTCTTGTGCGAACGTCGCGTCCACCTCGCTCATGCGCTGCAACTGTCCGGGCCGCAGCTCGAGCCAGTTGCCCAGCGCCCGCAGCGGATCACCCGCCCCGGCCGGCTCGCTCGGCTGCGACTGCCACGCGTACGTCACCACGAACGTGCCCAGCAGACAGGCGACGAACACGATTGCGATCAGGCCGCGATTCATGACTCGCCCCCTTGAGCTTCGGTCAGCCCCACCAGCGCGTCGAACAACCCCGCCGGCGAATCCTCCGCCAGTACACCCAGCCCCAAAGCTTCGCTGGCCGCCTCTTCGACGCTGGCCGTCGGCGGCGGCTGTTGGGCCGCCATGCGCCCCGCGCCGTAGCCCAGTCCCACGCCCAGCGCCACCGCCGCGGCCAATCGGGCCGCCCGCGAGAGCCGCAGGATTCTCGGCTGGCCGGTCCCCCCGGAAGGCCGGCCGAGCCGAGTCTCGATCTGTTGCCACAGGTCGCGCTGCTCAGTGGCCTCGTCCCACGCTCCCAGCGCTTCCCAGACGGCCTGTTGGCGGCGCCAGGATTCGCGGCATTGCGCACAATCGGCGAGGTGCTGCTCGATCAGCCGGCGTCGCTCGGGTTCCAGCTCGTCAGCCACCAGCTTGATCAGTTCTGTTTCGCTTACGTGTTTCATAGCCCAGCCTCGTTTCTTTGAACGTCGCTCACGTCGCGATCCCGCGGTCTGGTCTGGGTCAACTTTGCTCGAGGTCGGCCAACTGCCGGCGCAGCGTGGCATACGCCCGCGTCAGGCACGATTCGACCGCCTTGGGCGACCAGCCCGTAGCCGCGGCGATTTCGCTGTGCCCCATTCCGCAAAAACGGTGCATGACCAGCGCCAGTCGCTGCCGATCGGGCAACGCCGCCACCGCCTGCCGCACGCGCTGCCGCAGCTCGTCGCGCTGGCCGGCGACCGACGGCTCGGGCGCCTCATCGGGCGCATCGTGCTCCAGCGCCGCCGGCGCGCGCGCCGCCCGGCGCCGCTGGTCCCAGCACAGATTCGACACGATGCGATACAGCCAGGTAGAGAATGAGGCGGTCGGCCGATAACGCCCGGCCTGCTGAAAGACCCGCACGAAGGCCTCCTGGCACACGTCTTCGGCCAGCTCGTCGCGGCCGAGGAAGCGGCGCGCCAGCGACAACACCGCCCCTTGATGGCGCCGCACCAGCTCGGCCAGCGCCTCGCGGCAACCGTCGCCCAACAGCGCCATCAGCTCGTGATCGCTCAGGCCCCCCAACTGCCCGGATTGGCAACGGTCCCTGCTCACGGCGGCTGTTTCGTCCTTTCGCAACTTTTTAACGATCCGCCGCGGGATTCCCTGCGGTCATCCGTTCAATTTCCGGTTGCCGGGATTGTCCGCGGACCAACAGGCAGCCGCAACCTGCCGGCAGAGGCGTCGCGCCGGCAGGAGCATGCCAGCGGGCCACGCGGCCCGCACAGGTGGTATTGCGACGCCTGTTCACAACCCGACAAGGAGCT
Organism: uncultured Planctomycetales bacterium; assembly: GCA_964602755.1. Classification (GTDB taxonomy): domain Bacteria; phylum Planctomycetota; class Phycisphaerae; order UBA1845; family Fen-1342; genus JALSRY01. The sequence continues at coordinate 16,639 of CAZRSM010000193.1, read as the reverse complement.
TTCCCGATGAAACGTGCTCTCTTCCTGTTGTTGCCGGCGATCGTGCTGACCGGGGCCTTGGGCTGCGAAGAGACCATCCTCCAGAGCCTGCCGGCTGATCTGCAGGGGCTGGTCTCCTCGCTCGACGGCGTCAAGATCGAGTTCATGTCGCCCAACAACGGCACCGGCGGCACCGGTGGTTTCGGCGACCAGATCCGCGACCGCCTGATGGATGGCTCGTGCGACGGTGACGGCAACCAGTACGGCGGCTCCGGCGATCCCGGCCAGGGCGCCGGCAACGGCTCGGGCGATCAGCTCAGGCTCCGCGACGGCAGCTGCGACGAGCCGTAGAACCTGTCCCTCTCCCCTCGGAGGAGAGGCTGGGGGAGGGGCGAATGACAGGAGCGACCTGCCCCTCGCCCGACCCGTTCCTCACCAGGAGGGGACCGGAGCAGCGGCCGGAGACTGCCGCCTGGACTTCTCGCTCGCCGCGGCGCGGACCGCCAACGCAATCCGCGGTCCGCGCCGCTTCCCGCCTGAGGGCTGTGACCATGAAACGCAACACGCTCAACTACGTCGTCGACGTCGCGTCGCTGCTGCTGATGTTCGCACTGACCGCAACCGGCATCGTCCTGCACTACGTCATGCCGCGCGGGGGCGCCGGTCGATTTGCCGGTCGTGCCCGACTGTGGGACCTCTCGCGCCACGAGTGGGGAGACCTGCACTTCTACATGGGCCTGGCGGCCGTGGCGTTGCTGCTGGTGCACGTCGTGCTGCACTGGACGTGGGTCTGCACCGTCACGCGGCGTCTGCTGCGACCCGGCCATCACGACGCCCCGCTGGCGTCGTGGCAGCGCAGCATCTACGGCTGGGCGACGGTAGGCGTGGTGGCCATCGGCTTGGGACTGTTCACCCTGGCCGCGTACAACAGCGTCGAGCAACTGCCGCCTGCCGGACGCGCCGCCGGCCACATCTCGCGCCCGGACCGTCCGGGCGACGGCCGCGGCCCGCACCGCCACGGGCGCGCGGCAGCGGTTCCGGGCCGGTCGGCGCCGCTGGCGGCCTTCCCGGCCGATACCGACGATCATTGACGCCGCCCCGTTTGTCGGAGGGACGTTGGCGGCCCCGGCGTGCCGGCGGTGGTGCCTGGCACGCCATCCTTTTTTGCGCGATTCGACTTGACCGCAACCGGGCACGATAGGCAGGCTTCAGGCAGGCGAGCTTTCGTCTGGATCGCGTGGTGGAGATACGCGCCGTGACCGACGCGCAGGGTCTTATATTCCGCGAAGCCGCCGGCCTGGCGCCCGCCAGCGGTCTGGCGCTGCTGGGCCTGGGGTTGCTGGCGCTGCTGCAAGGCTTCCGCTTCGGGCGTTTCCTGATCCCGGCCATCTGCGCCGCCGGCGGCAGCGTGGTGGGCGTGGCGATCGCCGACGCGCTGGCAGCTCCGCGGGTGCTGGGTCTCGTGCCGGGCCTCGGCCTGCTGGCGCTCGGGCTGGTCCGGTACCGCAAGGGCGTCTCGGCATGCTCCGGGCTGGTCGCCGGCGCCCTGTTTTTCTACCTCGCCCAGCAGGTGGGCCTGGGACGCGACGCGACGCTGATCGTGGCCGGAGCCGCCGCCGCGCTGGGCGTGGCGCTGATCTGGGTCTGCCCGCGGGCGTTGCCGATCCTCATCACTGTAGCGGTCGGCTCGGGGCTGCTGGTGGCGGCCTTCGTGGCGCTCACGTCGGTCATGGCGCCGACACTGGGCGATACTTTCCAGGCCTGGGCCTGCGACCACCCGCTGCTGGTACCGATGTTCATGGTGATGCTGTGGGTACTGGGCTACTCGGTGCAGGCCAACGCCCGGCAGGGCGACATGCAGACCGGCGGCGACGGCGGGCTCGCCGACCTCGAACTCTCCTGACGCGTGCGCTCTTTTCGCACGCCTGCACAAAAAAAGCGCGCACCAATTCAACTTCCGGCGCACCGGTTCCGATACATACGCGAAAAGGCTCACATCGATAGCCGACAGGCGAACAGCGAGCAAAGGGAGACATACAGCATGACCAAGAACTACAGGTACAAGACGACAACCACCAGCAAGCGCTACGGCACCAACAAGAACAACCGCACCAACAACCGCAACATGACCACCAGGACCTTCTCCTGTGCCACCTACAGTCCCTCGAAGTACAAGACCTACCAGAAGAACCTGCAGGCCAAGATCGGTTCCTACCGCACCATCTGGCAGCAGTTCAACGGCACCGGCAAGGTCGTGGCGTTCTCGCCGACCAGCGCCAACAAGTGGATCAAGTACGTCGACCAGGGGGCCTACGTCTACAAGTTCAGCAACCAGCAGTTCAGCAAGTTCTTCGGCAAGAACTGGAACAACCCCACTCCGACCGCCGCGCTGCGCTTCCTCAAGCAGAAGTACGGTCAGGGCATCAAGGCTGTGACCAAGGGCAAGAACAATACCTGGCTGGTCGCCGCCACCCCCAAAGTCAACGCCCGACCCTTCTCCACCTACACCTGGAAGTAAGCGTTTATCGACCGGCGGCCGCCTGGCGCAGCCGCCGAAAGTCGCAAGCAAACGCTGTTTCGCCTACCCGCGGCCCGACGTGCTCCACGCGTCGGGCCGCTGTCTTTTTTTGCCACGCCGTGGTGGGTCGGCAACCCCACCCGACGCCCGCCTCACTGAATCCCCGGCTCCCGCCCTCGCCTCCTCGATCCGCTGATCCTTCACTCCCCGCTACCCTTCCCCGCCTCCGGCCCCCCGGCGATTTGTATTAATGGTCGACATGCGTATCATGCCGCCAGGGGCGAGCCACTCCGACCGTGGCACCGTGACGGCCGGCGGACGTCGCTCACGGCGCAACAAGGGGTACCGATGCCCGGGATAATTCGTAACGTTCTGGCCCACAAGGTCTTTCGGCGATGGTCGCCGGCCGCGGCCGGCCTGGCACTGCTCTTCGCGGCCGGCTGCACGCGCTCCATGGTGCGCTACGCCGACCGCGACGTCGCCCGGCTCATCGAGCAGCGCCAGCGCGAGGGCATCGTGGCCCCGGCGCCGCGCCCGCTGGTCAGCGACGAGCTCGAACCCCTGCTGCCGGACGGCGAAGCGTACAACCCCCACCCGGCCCCGACGCCGCTCACCAGACCGCACGGCTTCGATGCCCCGCCGCCCGCCAGCCAGCCGACTACCCGCCCGGACCCGGCCTCGGGCCCCGTGGCCGGCGTGCCGACTTCCGGGCCGGCGGCCATGCCCGACGCCGCCACGACCGCCCCGACCACCCAGATCGCGCCGCCGCGCCGCCGCTACCGCGACCGGGTGTTCACTCTGCGCGATGCGCTGGCCTATGCCCAGCAGCACCAGCGGGCCTATCTCAACGCCCAGGAAGATCTCTACCTCGCGGCCCTGGCCCTGACGCTCGAGCGTCACCTCTGGACGCCGCAGTTCGCCGCCAGGCTGCGGGGTATCTACGGCAACTACGGCGAGGTGACCGACTTCGACCAGGCCACCCGCTTCGTGGCCGAGCTGTCGGTCTCGCAACGGCTGCCGCTGGGCGGCGAGTTCACCGCCGCGGCCATCAGCACGCTCATACGCGACGTCAAGAGAAGCATCACCGCCACCGAGAACAGCTCGATCACGCTGGCGCTCGATATACCCTTCCTGCGCAGCGCCGGCCACGTGGCCCGCGAAGACCTGATCCAGCTCGAACGCTCGCTGACCTACGCCGTGCGCAGCTTCGAGCGCTTCCGGCGGCGACAACTGGTGGAGGTGGCCCAGCGCTACTTCTCGCTGCTGGCCTCGAAGCAGTCGGTGCTCGACGCCGAGCAGAGCGTCGAGGACGCCAAACGGCTCTACGACCGCGCCCGCGATTTCCAGAAGCACGGCCGCGGCAGCCCGCTCGACACCAGCCGCGCCGAGACGCGCTGGCTGGCCGAGCAGAACCGTCTGGCGCGCGAGCGCGAGGCCTTCCGGGCCGCCACCGACCGCTTCAAAATCGCCATCGGCATGCCCGTCGACGAGCAGATCGGCCTCGACGACCTCGAGAGCATCGAAACGATCGAGCAGCGTATCAAGGCCGGCGAGTTCCCCCTGCTGCGAATGCCGCCGGCGGCCTTCGACGAGGAGTACGCCGTGCAGGTCGCCCGGCAGTACCGGCTCGATCTGCTGACCAAACGCGACCAGATCGAGGACGCCAGGCGCGGCGTGGCAATCGCCCGCAACGCATTGCTGCCCGATCTCAACTGGACCTCGAGCCTGACTTTCGACACCGATCCCGAACACTACAACATGGGCGCCTTCGAGGTCGCCCGGGCCACCTGGCGCAGTGAAGTACTGCTGTCGATCAACGACCGCTTCCGCGAGCGCAATCGGCTGCGAGCCTCGCTGATCGACGTCCGCCGGGCGCGGCGCGACTACATCGACGCCCTGGAGCGCGTGATCGCCGACGTGCGCCAGGCGGTCCACCAGATCGCCCTGCAGGACGAAACCCTGCGCATCCAGCAGGCCAACCTCGAGGTCGCCATGGATCGCAAGGAGCACGCCGAATTCATGTTCAACAAGGGCAGGCTCAGCAACCGTGACCTGGTCGAAGCCCAGGCCCAGCTCGTCGACGCACAGAACCGCCTCAACCTCGCCAAGACGCAACGCTGGTCGGCATTGCTCGACTTCCGCCTGGCCACCGGCACGCTGCGCATAGACGAAGCCGGCCAGCAAGAGGAAGTGCCCGAGCTGCTCCAGCCCGCGACCTATCCCGCCAGCCAACCCGCCAGTGTCCGATAAGCGCACTCACCTGCCCTCTGCCTCGCCACGGCCAGCCGCGCACGTCCCGAGGCCCACTTTGCGGCCAGCGAACCGCCCGGCTCTCGCTTGACTTTCGAGCACGTTCCTGCCACACTGCTTCACTTTGCGGCCGTCCGCGGCGGGTGCGGGGTGTGTGTTGCCCGCGCCGGGCGGACCAGGGACGACAGTGGTGTCCGGTCCCGCTGCGGGGCCATAACACTAGCCGGTGAAACGACATGCATTACCCGCATCGCATCAGCAAGATCAAGCGCAAACGGCAGTTCGGGTTCCGCAGGCGCATGCGCACCGCCAACGGCCGCAAGATCATCAACCGCAAACGCCGCCTGGGCCGGCGCGTCAGCATCTGCTGATTCCACCTTGCCAAAGCCTTCCCACGCTCGCCGATCTGCTGATCCGGCGTAGCGCTCGGGTGCGCGGTCCCCGGCGGTCCCGGCTCAGCGCGTGGCTGGCCGCGTTCCCCTATCGCCGGTCCTCTCGGTATTCGTCGCCCCCTTCGCCATGCCGTCTTCGACCAGTACGCTGGCCTTCAGTTCGTAGCGACGCCGGTACACCACGGTGGGCGCGAACCACGGCTGGCCGTCGTCTTCCCAGCCCGCGATCCGCGCCGTGATGCCGTTGTTCACCACGAACCAGAACACCATGCGCAGCTCGACCTGCCCGGGCGGCTGCGGCGGCACCACGGCACTGAACGCATACTCCGGTTCGTCCAGCAGACCGAGATAGTCGAACCGATCGCGCCGCCCGATCGGCTCGGCCGCCGGGCCGACGTAGAGCCCTTCGATCAGGGCCGCCTCCTTCACGATCGGCGGCAGCGGCGTGTAGCGCGCGTGCACTTCCATCCGGGCGGTGAACGGCCGCCCGGCCGGCACGCGCTCGGGCGTCACCAGGCGGGCCTCGAAGAACTCGTCGTAGAACCGCTCGGCCAGCTCGCTGGGCAGTTTCCCGCCGGCGACCTGTTTCCACAACCAGGCGCTCCCCTCGTGGCCCAGGCGGCCCCGCTCCAGCCGCCGGTCGAGCAGCTTGCGGGCCAGTTCGTTCCGTTGTTCGGCCGTGAGCCGGCGCTGGTTGATCTCGGACCAGGCTCTGTCGTTGAGCGTGCCGTAGACGGCATCGTTGATCAGCAGCCCGGTCGGCAGCCACCTGCTGGGCGCCGCCGTCCAGTGCGGCGCCGCGGCCGCCAGGGCCAGAACGGCCAGCGCCGCCGCCCAGGCGATCGACCTGCCACCCGCCGCCCGCCGACCATAGACCGTGCCGCCCACGGCGTTCCAGTCGGCGGCGCATTCGGGGCAGCGCTCGCTCACCGGCCCCTCCGGCGGCTTCTGGTAGCCGCACTCCGCGCAGCGCGGCTCACTGCCCCGGCGGACCAGGGCGCGCGCCACGAGCGTGCCCGCGATGCCGAACAAGGCGTACGGCAGCACGGAGGTCAGCGTGTCCCAGAGGAAAAACGACAGCGGCGCCGAGGGGTGCACGAAGACCCGCATGGCGACCAGGATCAGGCAGACCGCCAGCACCGTGCCGCCCCCGGCCCGCCACCCGGCGCTCATACCGGCGGATCGCTTGCCTTCTTCAGGGAAGCGCGCGTAGTAATCCCAGACGCCCGTCCGGGGGAACTCGATCCAGAACATGCGCAGCTTGTCCGCCGAATAGCTCCGCTTGCACCGCTTGCAGTACGCGTCATCTTCCGAGCGTTCGGCGGGCCGGCGACACCGGGGGCACACCAGCCCGTCACAGGCCGCCACGCGCTCCAGCAGACGCCTTTCCCTCCTGAGCGACCACTCGGTCGCGCCGACTATCACCAGCATCCCGCCCAGCAGCGCAACGGCCACGCCGCCGCCGATCAGTTCGAAGCCGGGCACCGGAAGCGCCTGAGCCAGCCACCACAGGTAAAAAGCCCCCACCAGGGCGCTCCCGCCGACCAGCACCACCAGCATCTGCCGGCGTTGGTGCCGCCGCCGCTCGAGAATCTGCTCACGCCACTTGCTGTCCGGTCCCAGCCAGTCCATGCTTCGCCTCGGTGCAATTTTGTATACACAACGCAATATAGGGTATCACACTGCCCGAGACAGCAACATGCCCACTCCGCACCGTCGCGGCTGGCGTTGCCGCCCGCCTGCCTGTCCGGCCGGGAACGGCTCTCCCACACCCGGAATATGCCTGCCCGGCCGGGGCACCCCCCCCACCATCCGACATCGGCAATCCGCCTTGTGGCTCCCCCCGGTGCGTTGATAACATCATGCAGCCGTCGGCCGCGGCGCCCGCCGCTGGGGGAATACGGGCCCCAAGCCGGCGGCCATGCGAACGAGGAGTGCCGATGCCCGCGATTTGCGCCATGCTGCTGCTGCCGCTGCTGCTGCTCACCCAACCGCCCAACAGCGACCCCCAGTTCAAGGTCCGACTGATCGCGGCCCACGAAAGCGTCGCCCCCGGCGGCCAGACCAACCTCATCGTCGGCATCCGCGCCGCCGCCCCGTGGCACTTCTATCACCCCATCGTGCTCGACACCGGAATGGCCACCCGCGTCGAGTTCGACGCGCCGCCGGGTGTGCGCATCGGCACGCTGCGCTACCCGGCCCCCACGCTGGGCGAGGCCGCCGGCCTGGAATACCTGGCCTTCGAGGGCGAGATCTTCGCCATCGCCCCACTGAAAGTGCCGGACGACGCCAGGATCGGCCAGAAGCTCAAGATCACCGCCAGGGCCAGCGGCCTGGCATGCGTCGAGATGTGCCTGCCGGTCAGCGCCCAGGCCACCCTCGAGCTGCCGGTCACGGACCGGATGGGCCCGCCGATCAACAAGGAAGTGCTGACCAGGGCCGCAGGCGCGCTGGCCAAACCGCTGGAAAAGGCTCCCTTCATCGAGGGCAGCAGCATCGCCGTCAAGCCCGCCGTGCTGGCCCCCGGCCAGAGCGGCCGGATCGTGGTGACCGTCAATGTCAAAGACGGCCACCACATCCAGGATCGTGATCCCGGCACCGAAAACCTCATCGCCACGCGTCTGTTCATCGAGCAGCGCGACGGACTGGAGATCGGCGAGGAAGACCAGCAGGTATGGCCCAAGCCGCACGTGCGCAAGCTGCCCGGCCTGGGCGACGTGCGCGAGCAGCGCGGCCGCTTCGAGATTCGCGTGCCGATCAAGGTCAGCGACGCCAAATTCGCCAGCGGTCGCGTCACGCTGCGGGTGTTGCTGCACTATCAGTGCTGCACCGACGCCGGGCAGTGCTTCATGCCCGAGTGGGCCGAGGGTTTTGCCACCTTCGAGGTCGCCAACCCCGCCGTGCCCCCCACCGGAGCTGAGCCTGCCCCCCAGCCGCAATCGGAAGTCGAGCTGCCCACCGAGCAGCCGGCCGGTCCGGATACGGAGCCCGCCGCAGCCCAGCCCGCCGACCGGTTCGCCGACTGGCCCACGCCCGAGCTCTCGCCCGCCGACTGGGAGAAGACCATTCCCTGGCAGGAGTGGCACCCCGGCTGGCCGGAGGAGCTGGCGCGGCGCGGCAAGATCGTCTACGTCGACTTCACCGCCACCTGGTGCGCCACCTGTCAGACCAACAAGGCCGCCGTGCTCGACACCGCGGAGATCCGCGGGCTGATGAGCAAGCTCGGCGTGATCCCCATCGAGGCCGACTTCAGCAGACGCAATCCCGAAATGCTGGCGGCGATCAAGAAGTGGGACCGGCCGACGGTGCCGCTGAACCTGATCTACTTTCCGCCCGAAGAGCCCGGCGGCGAGGCGCGCGTCGTCGTGCTTCCGGTGCTGCTGACCAGGAGCATCGTCAGGGACGCCCTGACCAGCCCCACCTTCGGCAACAATGACAACCTGGCGCAGTCCAGCCTGCTGATGGTCCTGCTGGCGGGGTTCCTCGGCGGCCTGATCCTCAACGTCATGCCATGCGTGCTGCCGGTGATCTCGATCAAGGTGCTCAGCTTCGTGCAGCAGGCCGGCGAAGACCCCGGTCGGGTGCTGCGTCTGGGGCTGGCGTTCTGCGCCGGCATCATGGTGTGGTTCTGGGGCTTTGCCCTGCTCTCGATGTATGACAGGTTGCCGTGGCAGTATCCGCCGGTGGTGATCGCCCTGTCAGCCCTGCTGTTCGTGTTCGCGCTGAACCTGTTCGGCGTCTTCGAGCTGGTGCTGCCCGGTAAGGCGGCCGGCGCGCTCGACTCGCTCGGCTCGCGCGAGGGTTATTCCGGGGCGTTCTTCAAGGGACTGCTGGCGACGCTGCTCGGCACGGCCTGCACGGCACCGTTCCTGGCCGGCGCTTTGGCCTACGCCCTGACGCAGCCGTGGTGGAAGGTTTACATGGTCTTCACCGCCGCCGGCGTGGGCATGAGCCTGCCCTACCTGCTGCTCTCGGCCAACCCGGCCTGGCTCAAATACCTGCCCAAGCCCGGCAACTGGATGGTGGTCTTCAAGCAGTTCACCGGCTTCATCCTGCTCGGCACCGTGGTGTGGCTGCTGTGGATCCTGGCCGGCCAGCTCGACGCCCAGGGCGTGGTCTGGACCGTCGCCTTTCTGGGCTTTCTGGGTCTGGCGGCGTGGATGGTCGGCCAGATCAAGCCCACCTGGGCGCCGACCAAACGCATCCTGATGTGGGCGGCTTCGTTCGGCGTCGCCGGTTTGGGCTTCTATTTCTGCTATTACGTCATGTACGACGCCCCCATCTGGGCGTAGGGCCGCATATTCGCCCCGGCCGGGGTCAACCCGATTCCCCCAGGGTACCGATAACAACTGATGTCGGGTGAATGCCCCACCCGGGCCGGACCACCTCGCTGAGCCGGACCGGGCGCGGTTTCGGCGGCCTTGGCGGCGAAACCTGCCGGGTTACTGGCAGCGTCGCCGCGCAGAGCCGATATCAATTGCACCGAGACATTCCTGACGTGTGCAATTGGCTCGACCGAGGACTACAAAATGATGCGTAATCCCTTGCGTATACGGATGTTGGCGTGCCTGACCGTCGGCCTGTTCATCCTGGGCGGCTGCCAGGGCCCACAGAAGGCCCAGCCCGTGACGACCGATCAGGCCGGCGAGAGCCAAACCCAGCCCGAACCGCAGCCGCAGAAGGCCACGCCGACACCCGAAGAAGGGGTTTCGTTTTTCGGGCAGCGTCCGGGAGCACCGGCCCCCGAGAACCGCATCCTCACCAACATGACCCAGCACACGTTTTCCGCGGTCGGGCGCGACTTCGATCCCGACCTCGACCCCACCGGCAAGGTGATAGTCTTCGCTTCGACGCGCAATTCCGAGCACCCGGACATTTTCATGAAGCACGTCGACGGCTATGCCATCACGCAACTGACGTCCGACCCCGCCGACGACATCCAGCCGCGTTTCAGCCCCGACGGCAAGAGCGTGGTGTTCGCGTCGAACCGGGCGGGCAACTGGGACATCTGGCTGGTCAACACCGACGGCACCGGCCTGACCCAGCTGACCAGCACGCGCACCGACGAGGTCGCTCCATGCTTCTCGCCCGACGGCAAGCAGGTGGCCTTCACCGTCTGGGGCCGCCAATCCCACCAGTGGGAAATCTGGGTGCTGGCCGTCGATCGGCCCGGCGTGAAGCGCTTCCTGTGCTATGGCATGTTCCCCGACTGGTCGCCTGATGGGAAGCGGATCGCCTTTCAACGCGCCCGGCAACGCGGCACACGCTGGTTCAGTGTCTGGTCGATCGAGCTGGTGGGTGACGAGGCCCGGCACCCCACCGAGCTGGCGTACTCCGACTCCCACGCCTGCATCGCGCCGCGCTGGTCGCCTGACGGCAAGACCATCGCTTATTGCGCCGTTCAGCCTAACTCCATGGGCAACAATGACCTGGACGACATGCTGGCCGACATCTGGACCGTCGACGCGCAGACCGGCATGAAGCTGCGGATCACCGACGGGGCCGTGGCGGCGTTCAACCCCACCTGGAGTCCGTCGGGACGGATCTACTTCGTGTCGGCCCGCAGTGGCGTCGAGAACGTCTGGTCGCTGAGCACGTCGGAAAGCCCGGCGAGGCAAACACTTGCGCTCCAGCGCGGTCCGAGCGACCAGCAGCGCCGCCCGGCGGCAGCGGCGGTGAACCAGCCCCTGAGTGCCGAAGGAAAGTGACGTGAGCGGTCACCGCGCGCAACTGGCTGCCGAGCCGCGGGTTAGCCACCCGCGTAGCCTCGCGCACCGGGCAAACGCCCGGGCCGAGAAGGTCGCGTGCATTTTTTTGCATGCTGGCAAGTCCGGTAATAGAATCAGGAAGGCTCCCATTCTCCGTAGCAGGCCGAGTCGCGAACGCAGAGCGAATCTCGAGCGGTTGGCCGTGGCCGTGACCGGCGTGCTGACCGCTGTGTTGACGGGCTGTGGGCCGGGCAACCGACGTGAGCTTGTACCGGCGACGGACCGCCGACCGGTCGTGGTGGTCGTGGCCCCAGTGCTCAACATGAGCGACAGCTCTGCGTGGGACTCGCTGAAAGTTACGGATATGGTGGCCTCCGAGCTGCAGACGTTCGACGGGGTGGTCGTGATTCCAGTGAATCGCGCTCTGGCAGCCCTCGCGCTGCGGGGGCAAAGCGCCGTCGAGACGCCCGAGGACGCCCTGGCGTTGGCCGAGGAGTTGGGGGCCGACGCCACCGTCGTCACGGCCGTCACCGAATACCACCCGTACGATCCGCCGCGGGTGGGCATGGTGATGCAGTGGTACGGCCTGCGTCGCGCCGCGGACGGGCCGGGTTTCGACCCGGTGTCGGCGTCTCGTCAGGCATCAGCCGTCGAGCCTGGGGAGCGTGGCGGATCCGGCGAGCCGGGGCCCGAATACCAGGTACAGCGTGTTTTCGATGCGGCCCGGCCGGATGTGCTGGAGGAGGTCAAGGCGTTCGCCCGGTGGCGCAAAGGCAGCGCAAGCCCTTACGGCTGGCGCGTTTATCTGAAGTCGCAGGAACTGTTCGTCCGTTATTGCTGTTGGTCGGCCATCCGGTCGATGTTATTGGCAAGACAGCACCGATCCTGGGGACGCGGGGAGCCAGAGGCGGACGAATGGACGAGGCGCGGAGGTGCTTGACTTTTGAGAAGGGCAACCAGCGGTTCGTGTTCTGGTACACCCCGGGGTGCGAATCGGAGCTGCTGGCAGCGTTCCTGGAGTACGCCGAGCGGGAAGACGTGGACTTCGACTGGCTCGACGCGGCAGTGCTGAGCTATCAGATGGGGAAAGTGGTCACGACGGATGAAGGTCGCCGGGCGGGCAGCGGGCGACCCGGTGGTTAGGGGACAGGTAGGGTAGAGCCTTGCATCAGATTCACGATCCTCGATACGAAAGCTGTGGCCGTCTGATGAATACCGACCAATCGCTAATCGACGAGTTCATCGAGTACCTGCGAGCCGAGCGGCACTTCTCGGCCCACACGGCTCGCTGCTACGCCGCCGACCTCGAGCAGTTCTGCGCTTACCTCGCCGACCCGCAGGCCGCCCGCCAGGCCAGCACCAATGGCAACATGGGCGTGCAGGGCACCAACGGCCAGCCGCGGGCCGGCCAGCCTGTGCAGATGCCCGCCAACCTCTCGGCCGAGGAGCTGAATCGGCGCCTCGTGGCCGTGGACACCGACCAGGCCCGGCTGTTCATGTCGATGCTGCGTGACCGCAACTATTGCAAGAGCACCATCGCCCGCAAGCTGGCCACGCTGCGCAGCTTCTACAAGTTCCTGGTGCGGCGCGGCCATGTCAGCAGCAACCCGGTCGCCAGCATCCGCACCCCCAAGCAGGAGAAGCGGCTGCCCAAGTACCTCGAAGTCGAGCAGATCGAAAAGCTGTTCTCCAACTGCGACACGACCACGCTGCTGGGGGCCCGCGACCGTGCCATCCTGGAGATGCTCTACTCCACCGGCATCCGCGTCAGCGAGCTGGTGGCCCTCGACGTGGGCGACATCGACCTGGCCAGCAGCGTCATCCACGTGCGCGGCAAGGGCAAGAAGGAACGCGTCATCCCCATCGGTCCCGGCGCGGTCAAGGCCGTGCTGCACTACCTCGACCTGCGGCGCAGCGCCTTCCAGGGCGGCCAGCACGACCCCAACGCCCTGTTCATCAACAAGCATGGCCAGCGGCTGAGCACCCGCAGCGTGCGGCGCAAGCTCGACAAGTACCTGCTGGAGGCCGGCCTCGACCTGTCGGTCAGCCCGCACACGCTGCGGCACAGCTTCGCTACGCACATGCTTCAGCGCGGCGCCGACCTGCGCAGCGTCCAGGAAATGCTCGGCCACCAGAGCCTGAGCACCACCCAGATCTACACGCACCTGACCGACGAAAACGTCAAGAAACAATACGACAAGGCCCACCCGCGGGCCTAGTGCCGTCCACCATCACCAGAGACCACCCTGCGACCGCTGCCGCAGCCGGCAACGGCCGCTTTCATTTTGCCGTCAGCGCCGCCACCAGGACCGCCGCGGCGACCGAGGCGTTGAGCGACGTGACCGGCCCGCGGGGCGAAATGCGGCAGAGCTGGTCGCAGCGCTCGAGCGTCATGCGGCGCAGGCCGTGGGCTTCGTTGCCGATCAGCAGCAGCCACGGCCGATCGCGCGGCACGTCGGCGACGTCGACCTCGGCGTGCTCGCTGGCCCCCAGGACCCACACGCCGGCTTCCTTGGCGACCTCCAGCGCCCGCCCCAGGTTGGTCTGCACCGAGAACGGCACATACTCCAGCCCGCCGGCGGCCGTGTCATACACCGTCGCCGAGAGCGGCGCGCTGCGGTCGGCCGTCAGCAGCACGCCGGCGACGCCGAAGAAGGCTGCCGTGCGAAAGATCGCCCCGATGTTGCGCGGATCCTGGATGCAGTCCAGCCCCAGCCACAGCCGGCCGGTCGCCCGGCCCTGCTCGGTCGGGGCGAACAGCTCGCCCAGCGGCACGCCCGGCAGCTCGCGGACGCGTGCACAGGCGGCGCTCTCGCGGCCGACCTTCGGCTGCTGGTTGCCACGTCCACGGCGTTGCGGCCGAACGGCAGCGCGGTGGGCGGTCACGGTGACGCCCAGGGCCAGAGCCAACTGGTTGACCTCCTGCCAGGCCTCGGCCCCGCTCCTGGGCGGGAGGTTTATCTCGAGCACGTCGGCCGGCCGGCATTCCAACGCAGCCTTGACGCTGTGCGGGTTTTTGAGCAAGAGAGCCATCGCGTAATTCCGACGTCGTTGTGGTCACGCACGTGGCTGGCGCTGCCCGGCCTGCGGGCCGGCCTGTCCCAGCAGCCGCCGAATGATGCGGCAGACGTTGGGGCTGGCGCGGGTCCGTTCCAGCGGGCGGACGGTCTGGTCGATCTGCGAGACCATCAACCGCCGCCAGCCTGCATCGTTGAGCAACTGCACCAGCAGCCGCGCCACAGCGGCCGGATCGCGCACCTGCGGCACGAATTCCGGCACCACGCGCGCCTGAGCCAGTATGTTGACCAGGCTGAAATGCGGTGTCTTGATCACCAGCCGTCCGGCCAGCGCATAGGCCGCATTGGCCAGCCGGCCGGCATCGTATACCACGATCATCGGCTTGCGATAGTGGGCCGCGTGCAGCGTCGCCGTGCCGGAAGCCACCAGCACAACGTCGGCCGCCGAAATTAGACTGGCGTTGTCGCCGCAGACGACCTCGGCCGGCTGTTCGGAGCCGGCCAGGCACGTGCGGATCTGCTGCTCGCGCTCGTGCGAGGCCGCCGATATCAGCAGACGACAATCGAAACCCAGCCTGGCGGCCTCGCTCATGATGCGCAACTGCAGCGGCAACACGCCCGCCACCACGTGCCGGCGCGAGCCGGGCAGCAGTGCCACGACGGGCCGGTCGTCCCGGCGCCAGGCGGCCACGCGGTCGGCATCGGGCCGCTGCCCGGCCAGCGTCTCGAACAGCGGGTGGCCCACGAACGTGGCGGTTACGCCGACGTCGCGGAAGTATTGCTCCTCGAACGGCAGGATGCAGGCCAGATGGTCGACGTCGCGTGCGATGCGCCGGTTGCGTCCCGGACGCGAGGCCCAAGTCTGCGGCGCGATGTAATACAGCACCGGAATACCCAGCCGTCTGGCCCGGCGAGCCAGCGGCAGGTGGAACTCGGGCGAATCCAGCACCAGCAGCAGATCCGGCCTGTGGCGCTGCCAGTCGCGCTCGACCCTGCGCAGAGCCGACCAGGCCCGGCCCACCAGCCCCACCGCACCGGTGAGCATGGCGGCGTGGCTGGCCAGATCGCAGACGGTCTCGACGCCCAGGCGGCGCAGCTCGGGTCCGGTAAGCCCGCGGAAGACGGCCTCGGGCAGCTCGCGGCGGGCGGTGCGCACCAGGGCGGCCGCGTGCTGGTCGGCGGAAGCCTCGGCGACGGAGACGAAGATCCTCATCAGGGCCAATTCCCTGTCGGTCGGCGTGCGGCGAGCGCCGCCGGTCGCCTGGCGGTCTGTGGTGGTCCGAGCATGGGGGGCGATTATAGAGGCAGCGGCGGGGGCGGTTCTACGCTGCATGCATGCGCCGGCGGACATGTATCGACAATGGTCGCCGGCAGGGAAAGTTTTGTTTGACTTCGGCGGGCCTCTTGACGTCTAATTAGGATGTTGGCACCTGAGGTCGAGACTCAGTGACCACTTGGACAGCGATTACTAGGGAGGAAAGCATGAAGGGACTAACTGCCTGGCGAGAGAAGCTGCTGGCGGCATCGGCCGCCGTGGCGCTGACGCTGGCGGTGCTGGGTGTGGCTCCCGGCGCGCTCGCGGCACAACGTATGGTTCTGGCCGAGAACTTCACGGCCACGTGGTGACCGTACTGCCCCACCGCCGGTCGGGCGTTGAACAATCTGATGGTGGATTACCCCACCAGCTTTATCTCTGTTCAGTATCACGTCAGCGATTCCTACGAGATTCCGTTCAGCAACACGCGGGCCAGTTTCTACAACGTCACCGGCGTGCCGACCACGTGGTTCGATGGTCGCGTCGAGCGCGTGGGCATCGTGGGTGACGATGCCGCCACTTACAGCTGGTACCTCAACGTGCTCAACACACGCTGGGCCGTACCGACCGATGTGACCCTCAATCTGGCCGTCGAGCGCACCGGTTTCAGGCAGTACCGCGTGGCAGCCACCATCTCTATCGAACCCGGTGGCACCAGCAAGAACCTGACCGTCCACTTCCTGCGCGTGCGCGACAACTTCCCCAGCAACAACGACAACCGCTATCGCAACTGCGCCCGCGCCCACAAGCAGCTCGACACCGCCGTCGCCGCGGGCGACACCAAGACGGTTTACAGCGACTCGTTCAATGTCGACAATGATTGGAACTACCTCACCGACGTGCGATTCGTGGTCTGGGTCCAGGAACCCGGCACCTCGGCCCCGCGCGAGGTCTATCAGGCCGCCGTGGTCGATATGCCTCCCTACGTCGAAGGTGACGTCGACGGCGACGGTGACGTAGACCTGGCCGATCTGGCCATCCTGCTGGGTGCCTACAACACCTGCGCGGGAGATGCCGGCTACGACGCCCGGGCAGACCTCAACGGCGACGATTGCGTCGACCTGGTCGACCTGGCGGTGCTGCTCGGCAACTACGGAGCCTAGCTCAGAATCGCCTCAACAGGGCCAGCCGCCATCAATCGGCTGGCCCTTTCTTATGCGCAGCCCTTGAAATACGCCGCCACGGCCCGCTTGACGAACCGCCGAAACGCCGGCGTGTCGATCTCGGCCTTGTCGTGCGCGTACACCACGACCGCATCGAAACCGTCCCGGCGGCGGCGCACGTCCACCCGCGACCAGTCGCCGTAGGTCTCCAGGTCGTCGCGCTCGTCGAGCGTGAGCAAGCCGAGCTCGGCGTCGAGCGCGCGCCAGTCGAACGTGCCCCGCGGCACGCGGAAATACAGCTCCAGCAGCCACTCCCCGCCGGTCAGGGCGTGCAGGAACCACACGCGGGCGCCGGGC
>CAZRSM010000192.1:0-3904 GCA_964602755.1 uncultured Planctomycetales bacterium | reverse complement strand
GTCGTCTCGGGTGGTGATCGCGCCAGCAGCACCCTGTCATACGGCATGCAGGGCGTCTTGCCCGAGCCCGCGAGCCTGGCCCTGCTGGCGGTCGGAGCGCTGGCCGCGGGGCGCCGACGCTGACGACGCTCGCGCGTCGGGGGCCGTCGCGGCGCGGACCGACTCCGCGGCGCGGCGGGGGCGCCGTGAGGCCGGGAGGGGTGACGGACAGGGAGGGTCGCGCGACCGTCAGGGCAGGCTGATTGGCCGGTACGCAGGATTCAGGAGACTGGCCGTGGGAGATCGGCGATACTGTGGTGGTGGCATCACGGCGGCGTTCTGCGCCGCGTTCCTGCTTGTCGACGCCCAGGCGGCCGAG
Organism: uncultured Planctomycetales bacterium; assembly: GCA_964602755.1. GTDB lineage: Bacteria > Planctomycetota > Phycisphaerae > UBA1845 > Fen-1342 > JALSRY01. The sequence continues at coordinate 3,546 of CAZRSM010000192.1, read as the reverse complement.
ATCGTACCGCCTTACCCGCGGGAAGGCGCCCTGGTGGTCACCGCCGTGAGCGCCCGCGGGGCGGCGATGGTGGTCATACCTGCCGAGGCGGGCACCTGGGATCCCAACACGCAATCGTACAGTTGGCAGCTCCAGAGCCCGGTCGACCTGGTGGATCCGGAAACCGGCGAGTTCCTCGGGGCCCTGCTCGATGGCTTCGTCCGCTACGAGACCGGGACCCGCTACGAGCTCTCGTTCGGTATCGGCTTTTTCGCCGGGGGGCAGAGCCCCACGGTGCGGGCCTACTCGCCGCTGGTGGAGATCGACCGCCTGCCGCAGGCCCTCGCGTCCGCCCGGGCCACGGCCAGCGTGACGCTGACCGACATCGGCAGCGACGGGGCGTACCTGGCGGGCGTCGGGGCGCCTGGCACCGGCGTCTGCATCGCCGAGTACAGCGACGGTCTGGGCAGCAGCAAGCAGTTCACCCACCTGATCGGCTCGGTGCAGGTGGACAGCGGCGGGACCGCGACCGCCTCGGCGACTGATCCGCAGTTCGGCTACCGCGGCCTGGATACCGACCTCAAGACGTTCGCGGGGACGATCGCGTTCGCGGTTTCGCCTTCCGACCTGGCGTACGGGTCGCTGGTCTACGGCGTGCACAAGCCGGCCGATTGCGTCGGCGACGTGGACGGGGACTGGATCGTCGACGAGCACGACCTGGTGCTGCTGCTGGCGGCCTACGACACGGCGGAGGGCGACGCGGGCTACGATGCCCGGGCCGATTTCAACGGTGATCGCCAGGTCGACTCGGCCGACCTGTCGGTGCTGGTTTCCAACTACGGCCAGGAATGCTATGACTAGCTGGCTGACCAGGCTGGTGGCTGTCGGGGGCGGCCACGGGGTCGGCGACCGGGTGGCCTGGACGGTGGCGGTCTCGGTGTTGCTCTGCGTCCGGGCCACGCTGGCGGCCCCGGGGGCCCGGCAGGGTGCCGCCACGGCCGAGATGGAGAGCCAGACGCTGGGGCTCTACGTCTACGAAACGGGGCCGACACTCTTCCAGCGCTGGCCGTTGATCCTCGAGGTGGCCACCGCCGGCAGCGGCATCGATTCCGGCACGGTCTCCGACCTGGAAGTGGCCGATTTCGACAACGACGGTCGCAACGACGTGGCCGTGCTGTGGTACCTCACCGACGACGACGATCCCGGCCGCAATCAGCGCATGCTCTCGGTCTTCCTGGGCGCCGACAGCACGAGCCTGATCCGCGTGGCCGACATCGACCTCTACATCGAGGATCCCTACATCCCGCAGCGTTCGGTGTTCCGCTATGGCACTGCCGAGCTGGCTGTCGGCGACTTCGACGGCGACGGCGACATCGACCTGGCCGCCACGCCGTTTTTCGGCGATGAGATGTGGCTGATCGAGAACCTGGGCGGCGGGCAGTTCGACCAGTTCCTGGTATTCCCGTTCGATTTCAACTCGACCGGCAACCCGATCACGCCGCCGGAGGCGCTGGCCGCCGACTTCGACGGCGACGGGCGCGACGAGCTGGTCTACATCACCGATCCGATTCAGCGTTTCGACGGCCGGACCATTCATTTCTGGAAGACAAACAGCACGATCGCCAGTATGCACCGCGTTTCCTGGGAGGGGATCGATGGCGGTGTCCTCGTCCAATGGACTCGAGGACTGGCGATCGCCGACTACGACGCAGACGGTCGCCCCGACCTCTGCTTCAGCGGGTCTGTCAACCCGCCATACGAGGACGATCCGGCACTGGTGATCTGGCACAACCTGGATACGCAGACCGGAGAGTTCGACGTCACGCTGCTGTGGCCGCCGTTCCTGTGCTCCGACGTGGCGGCGATTCCGCTGGTGAGCCGCCCCGGGCTGCTGTTGGCCGACCTCGATGGCACCGCCGTGGCCTGCTACCGCAACAACGGTGCGACGGGGATCGACCTGGAGCTCACCAGCGTGGTGGGCGGGTTCGCGGGCTACTCGACCAATTTCGGCGCGGCCCTGGCGGTGGCGGACCTCAACGGCGACGGCCATCAAGACCTGGCCCTCAAACAGAAGCTCGGCCAGCTTTCGGACAAGTACCAGATCGAGCTGGCGCTGGGCCTGCACGACGGCGACTACTGGATGTACGTCTCGCCGCCGCCGCTGTGGAGCAGCGGGCTGGAGGGCGCTCCGGCCGACAACCAGATCCTGCGTCCGCGGGCCTTCGCCGCCGCCGACCTGTTCGGCAACACGTTGCCGGAGATCGTGGCCGGCTTCGACCTGGCACCGTTGCCGGACGGCAACCACCTCAACCCACCCAGCGACAGCGACGGCCTGGTGGTAGCCTGCTGGCCCAACAGTTGCGTGGGCGACGTGACCCGCGACGGCTGTACCGACGTGGCCGACGTGATGGCCCTGCTGGCGGCCATGAGCGGCACCGACAACCCCGACGCCGACCTCAACAAGGATGGCGTCTACGACCTGCTGGATCTCAACATCATCCTGGCCGACTACGGCTGCGACGTCGGCGGCGTGGATCCGTTGCCGGTGGACTGAGCGCCGCGGGGCCTACTGCCCGATCACGCCGGCCAGGCAGCTCACGTGTGTTTCCGCTTCCTTGTCGACCGCCAGGTGGTAGCGCAGCAGTCTGAAGGGCTGCTCGGGCAACGCCCGCAGGGCGGCGTAGATGCAGCCGGCGCTGCACACGCGGGTGGGGTTCTCGCGGGCCGCCAGCGTGTCGATGAACTGCTGTTCCTGCCGATCCTCCAGCAGCCGCAGCAGGTACGTGTCGCGTTTGCGGACCGATTCGAGAAACTCGTCGGTGGTCGGCTCTTCGTCGCCGAAGCGCTGCCCCACGTGGCTCAGGTCGGCCCCGGCGATGACCACCGTGCGCCCTTCGTGGCGCGCGATCAGTTCGGCCAGAGCGTCGGCGAAGTCGCCCAGGTCCGGGCCGCGACCGTCCCAGGGCTGCGTGCCGGTCGGCCCGCACGGATCGGGGCACAGGATCGGCACGATCGTGGGCGCCTGATCAGCGTAAATTGCTTGCAGCATATGCACTTGCAGCTCGACGGAGTGCTCGGCGGCGTGGTCGTACTGGTGCTCGCAAATCGGATGGCCGAGCGTCTGTTCGAGCGCGCTGATGAACGCCCGGTCGATCGGTGCGCGGCCCAGCGGCGTCAGGAAGTCCTTGGTGGTCGCGACCACGCTGCTGCTGCGGCCGAAGTGGTTGGTGCCCAGGATGACGTAGCGGTCGGCCGGCGGGCATTGGGCCAGCGTCGCGTAGGCGTCGGCGTAGCACGGGCCGCCACGCTCGTAGTCCAGGTGCGGGGCGATCAGGCCGTGGAGCTCGGCCACCTGGGCGGCCTGGCCGTCTTCGAGCAGTTCTTCCAGCGTGTTGCGCAGCTCCTCGGGGCTGGGGTAGCTGTCGAGGTTGCTGCGCGTATCTCCAGCCAGGTAGGCGTTGCGCTTGCGGCGATACTCGGCTTCGTAGCGTTCGGTAAACAGCAGCAGGGCCTCGTCCAGAGCGTCGACCATCTCGGTGATCTGATCCGGTGCGATGAGTTGGCCGA
>CAZRSM010000191.1:0-2024 GCA_964602755.1 uncultured Planctomycetales bacterium | reverse complement strand
AGCAGGTCAAATGGGTTCGGCGGTCGAATGAGATTGTGGTCCGGACCCAGGCCCCGGACTTGTGGAAATTCCGAAATCTGACGCTGGCCGTTCAGCTCGCCGATGGCCGCTGGGTCAAGACGGACTGTGACACCGCCGTCCACAGCAGCCCCGGCTGGGCCTACTCCGAGGGCAAACTCTGGGGCAAAGACGGCGTGGCCGGCCCCGTCGTCCTGCAGTTCGCGTGCCCTGGCGGCGAGCACGGATGCCGCGGCGACTGCCGCCGGTGCCGCGCATCGGATGCGGCGTGCTGCCAGGGCCGGCCGGGCTGTCGCGGCGGCGAAAAGACTTCGGGTCGGTGCCATCACGCCGACGGCCACGGCTGCCAGCGCTGTCGCCAAGGCGGCGACCGCCCGGGCTGCTGCCGCGGTCGCCCTGGCGAACGCCACGGTCACTGCCATGGATGCGCCGAGCGCGACGAGTGAGTGCGCCCTGGCGTAGAGACCGGGCCTAGGCATTCAGCGACCGCGCGGCCGTTAGCGACTGCCCGGCCGGGGCGCCCAGGCCCCGGCACTGGCCTGGCCGCGGGAGGAGGGCGACGAGTGGGCGGTCGGAATGAACCGCGCGGGGTCAGCCACGCGCCCAGGCCGCGGCGCTGGCCTTGGCCGCGCGATATATCGGGCGAGCTGAGCGGCCCGGGAGGCTTTGGCCATGTCGTTGTTTCTTGCCGTCGCGGCCGCCGCCAGTGTACTGGCCGCTGCAAGCCCGCTGCCGGTTGATATCCCGCCCGGCCGCTTCGACCTGCTCGCCGACCCGCAGTGCACGGTGGGCTATCGCCTCGACAGCGGCGAGGCCTACGAGCTGGGTTATCGCTGGCAGGGCTTCGACCCGGAAAGCGGCGTGTACTTCGTCCCCGAAGAGTTCCGCTGGCGCCATCGCGTCTTCATGCACTGTCCGTGGCGCAAGGGGCCGGGCGTAGCTTATGCCGATTTCGTCCTGCGCTTGCCCGACGTGCGCCCCATCCGCCTGGTGGTCGGGACGGCCATCCGCGAAGGGGCCAAGAAGACCGACGGCGTCACTTACCGGGTGGCGGTGGACGGCCAGACGCTGTGGCAGGTCCACTGCACGTGGCGCGATGAACGCACGTTCACCATCGACCTGAGCCGCTGGGCCGGCCGCCGCGTCACGTTGCGGCTGGAAGTGGACCCTGGCCCGAAGCGCAGTACCACCGACGACTGGTCCCTATGGACGCGGGCGGTCGTCGAAGCCGGCGACGAGAAGACACTGGCGGCTGCCAAGGCCCGCGAGCTACAGCGTCGGCGCGAGCGCCTGGCAGCCGCCTCGCGCGCGGCTGAACGCTCGCTCATCAATGCCGCCTCGCCAGTCTCGGACACAGCGCGGCCCACGCCGGGCGAGCCGGTGCAGATTGAGGCTGCGGCGGGCGGCAGGGTCTTCTCATTCACCTGCCGCGCCCCGTCCGGCACGGTCCGCTATCAGCTCGACCCTGCGCGCGGATTGCTGGGCGGCCTGGCGGTCTATTTCAACGGCCGCGCGCTCGACCCGCCGCCCTTCATCGGCGAGGCGCGCCCCGTGATCGGCGGCCGCGAATTCAGCGAGCGCTCGTGCCCGGTCACGTGCGAGCTGATGTCCGCGCGCCTGATGGGCGGCCGTCTTCGCCTGCAGTACGTCTTCCGGGCCGAGGGCGTCGAGGGGCAGGTGCGGCTGTCGGCGGAAGTGCGCGCCGAGGGCAAATCCCTCGTGGTCGATCTGCGCGGCCGGCCAAATGAGTTCGCCGGCTACTCGGTGATGCTTGCCGGCTGCCGCGACCTGACACCGCCTTTCGACATCGGCTCCACGGGCCGCCACCGCTCCGGCCTTTACGTCAGCGCCGCCCTGGATATGTGGGTCTCCAACGCGTCTTCGTTTGGCGCCGGCCGCACCCGCCCAACCTACCGCCCGCTCACCGATGGCTCGCGCCGTCCGCTGCGCGAGCGCTTTTACCTGACCGTCTCGCCGCGCTGGGAAGAGGTCATGCCCAACGTCCC
>CAZRSM010000190.1:0-3069 GCA_964602755.1 uncultured Planctomycetales bacterium | reverse complement strand
GGCGGCCCTGGCGTGGCGCCGCCGGCGCGCTGGAAGCCACCGAAGGCAGGCGCTCGATGACCGACAGCACGGTAACTGTAAGACCGGCCAGACCCGACGATTACGGGGCCATCTGCGAGCTGTGGCAGGCGGCCGGGTTGTCGGTGCGCCCCCGCGGACGCGACGCCCGCCCTGAGTACCTGAAACAGTTGCGCAGCTTCCCCACCACCTACCTGGTGGCCGAGTGCCACGGCCGCATCGTCGGCGTGGTGTTCGGCACGCACGACGTGCGCAAGGGCTGGATCAACCGGCTGGCGGTGCATCCCGAGTACCGCCGGCGCGGGATCGCCAAGCTGCTGGTGGCGCGCTGCGAATCGGCCCTGGCCGAGCAGGGTATCGGCATCATCTCGGCGTTGGTCGAAGAGGGGAACAAGCCGTCGGCGCAGCTCTTCCGCGAGTGCGGCTATGCCACCGACGTCCCGGTCTACTACTTCCGCAAACCCAGCCGGTCCGACATCTGACCAAGCGGCGGCTCAGCCGGTGACCAGGATCTTCTCATAGAGGCTCAGGCCCTCAGAGTCGGTCAGCGGGCCGGTGGCTTCGCCGTTGAGGAACTGGTAGATGAGCTGATCTTCGCGGCTGGTCAGGGTAGCCGGGTCGCTCCGGCGCAGGCGGTCGAACTCCTCGCGGGGGCCGATGCGCAGGATGCGGCCCTGCTCGAGCATCACCATGCGGTCGGCGATGCGGAAGGCCGAGTCCATCTCGTGCGTGACCACGATGCTGGTGACCTGGAGCTTCTGCGACAGGTCCATCATCAGGTGGTCGATGGCGGTCGAGGTGACCGGGTCCAGCCCGGCGCTGGGTTCGTCGTAGTAGAGGATCTGCGGGTCCATCGCGGTGGCGCGGGCCAGGCCGGCGCGTTTCTTCTGGCCGCCCGAGAGCTGGGCCGGTTTCTTGTCGCGGTGTTCGAGCATGTGCACCTGCTGGAGCTTCATGGTGACGACGATGTCGATCACCTCCTGGTCGAGGTTGGAGTGCTCCTGCAGCGGCAGGGCCACGTTCTCGGCCACCGTCATCGAGCTGAACAGCGCCCCGGACTGAAACAGGATGCCGAAGCGTTTGCGTACTTCGTCGGCGGTGCGCCGATCGGCCCGGGCCAGATCGACTTCGCCCAGATCGGGAAAGCGATAGAGGATGGTCCCCGCGGCCGGGTGGATCTCGCCGATCAGGCAGTTGAGCAGCGTGCTCTTGCCGCAACCCGAACCGCCCATGATCACCAGTGTCTCGCCGCGAATCACGTCGAAGTTGACGCCGTTGAGCACCGTGACCTGCCCGTCGCCGTCGGGACGCTCGAAGCGCACCACCACGTCGCGGACGGAGAGGACGATATCGGTGTCGTTCGAACCCATGCGGAGGCGGTGTTCCTTTGCCAGGCGCTACTCGATCCCCTGGGCCGCCAGCCAGCGCTCGGCGTCGATCGCGGCGGCGCAGCCCGAACCGGCGGCGGTGATGGCCTGGCGATAAGTATGGTCGGCCACGTCGCCGGCGGCGAAGACCCCTTCGACGCTGGTAAGCGTGCGGCCCGGCTGGGCCAGCCTGATATACCCGTTGTCCTCCAGCTCGAGCTGGCCCTTGAACAGGTCTGTATTGGGCGTATGCCCGATGGCCACGAACATCCCCTTGCAGGGCAGCTCGCTGATCTCGCCGGTCTGGGTGTGCTTGAGCCTGACGGCCGTGATGGACTTGTCACCCAGCACGTCGACGACCACCTGGTTCCAGTGGGGGACCATCTTGCCCTCTTCGACCAGCCTGAAGAAGCGCTGCTGCATGGCCTTCGAGGCCCGGAGCTGGTCGCGCCGGTGGACCAGGTGGACCTTGCTGGCGAACTTGGTCAGGTAAGTGGCCTCCTCCACTGCCGAGTCGCCCCCGCCGACCACCACCAGTTCCTGGTTACGGTAGATTGGCATCGCCCCGTCGCACACGGCGCAGGCCGAGACGCCGCCGCCGCTCTTGGCCAGGCGCTGCTCGTTCTCCAGACCCAGCCAGTTGGCCCGCGCGCCGGTGGCGATGATCACGGCGTGGGCCTGCACGGTGTGCTCGTCGCCGGTGATGGTGAACGGGCGGCTTTGCAGGTCGACCTGCTGCACGTCCTCGCGGAAGAAGCGCGTACCGAAGCGCTCGGCCTGATCGCGAAAGGCCTTCATGAGCTGCGGTCCGGTGATGCCTTCGGGGAAGCCGGGATAGTTCTCCACCTCGGTGGTGAACATGAGCTGACCGCCGGGCATCAGCCCGCCGGCGCTGAAGCCTTCGAACACCAGCGGCTGCAGGGCCGCCCGGGCGGCGTAGATGGCCGCGGTCAGGCCGGCCGGGCCGGAGCCAATGATGACTACTTTCTCGACATCCATGCGTCACAGGTCCTTTCACGCCCGCGGGGCGGCGCCGGCCGAAACGCTGTGGTTGGCGCGCCGCGGGAGGCGGGTCACTTCTGCTCCTGTTCCTCGTCTTCCTTCTTCTGGTCGCCGAGGACGTCTTCCTTGGAGATCAGGCCGCGGGCCTTGGCGTCCATCTTGGCCTGGAACTCGGCCGGGAAGCGGGCCTTCTCTAGGCATTCGTCGCCCGAGACGATTTCCTGGTCGTAGAGCCGCCACAGGTGCTCGTCGAGCAGTTGCATGCCGAACTTCTTGCCGGTCTGGATGGCCGAGTCGATACGGTAGGTCTTGTTTTCGCGGATCAGGTTGCAGATCGCCGGCGTGGTGACCAGGAATTCGTACGCCGCGATGCGCCCCTGGGTACCCTTGCGCGGCAGCAACACCTGCGAGAGCACCGCGATCAGCGTGGTACTGAGCTGCACGCGGATCTGCTCCTGCTGGGCCACCGGGAAGGCGTCGATGATGCGGTTGATCGTGCCCTGGGCACCGGTGGTGTGCAGCGTGGCGAAGACCAGGTGGCCGGTCTCGGCGGCGCGGATGGCGGCTTCCATGGTTTCCAGGTCGCGCATCTCGCCGACCAGGATCGCGTCGGGATCCTGGCGCAGGGCCCGCCGCAGGGCGTCGGCGAAACTCGGCACGTCGACGCCCACTTCGCGCTGCG
>CAZRSM010000189.1:0-5728 GCA_964602755.1 uncultured Planctomycetales bacterium | reverse complement strand
GCCTTTGCGCGCCGGCCCGGCTTATTACGCTTGATCGATAAGGCCCGCGCCGGCCCCCGGCTGCGGCGCCAGCGGCTCCGGCTCGCTGGGGGCGTTTTTCGCGCTGGCCGGTGGTTCTAGGGCTTTTCCTTCTTCTCGGCGCTCGTCTCGCCGGCCTTCTTGGTCTGGTCGACGACCTCGACACCCTCGGGGGCCTTGAACACGAAGTGTCCCGGATCGATGTCGGTGCCGAGCTTGATGTCGTGGTAGCTGACCGTGGTGATGGGCTTCTCGTCCGGACCGTACTGCACCATCCTGACCAGCACGCCGGACTTCTCCTGGAAGTAGAGGACGGCCTTGTTCTTGCGGTCCTTCTGCTTGGGGGTGGCCTCGATGACGCAGGCCTTGGCGCCGTCGATGGTCTCGGGGGGCAGGACCTTGAGGTCGTGCTGCTCGGCGTAGTCGTCGAGCATCGACTTGGGGCCGCCGACGACCGCCTCGTCGATGTCGCTCTTGACGGCCATCTTGCGTTCGCCCATCTGCTGGAAGCGATAGGCGTATTTGCCATCGACCACGAGCATCTGCTTCTGGACCATGGTCGATTCCTTGTCGCCGGTCTTCTGGACGAGCTTGTTCTCGATCTCGACGCGGACGTACTGCTTGCCGTCCTTGTTGAGCAGCTCGAAAGTGCCGGTGCCCTTGCCGTCGACCGACATGGGCCCCATCTCGATGTGCGTCTCGATGTCCATCTTCGCCGCGATCGACTTCTGCTGCTTCCACGCCTTGTCCAGCTTCGCGACGACCGCTGAGAGTTCCTCGGCCTGGACCGGCAGCACCACAGCCAGCGCAACGGTACTCATCAAGAACAGGCTGCCGATTCTTTTCATCTGTCTGTACTCCTTGCTCGCGGCCCGGCATCGCGGCCCGCATCCTCTTGACTTCGCAGGCCCCGTGCCCGCGCAGCGGCGGATATGAAGCACCGACGGGAAACCGTCACCCCCGTGCGACGCCGACACCCGACGCGATTTCAACCCCCGATTCTATGCGCGGCCCCCTGGCCCGTATACCCCTGACGACGCAGTTCGCCGAGAATATCCGGCGGGGAGAAGCCATCGCCTTTGAGAATCTTGCCGCCGGCGTCCTTGCCGCCGTTCTTGGACATGTTGCTGCGGTGCACCTCGCGGAAGATCGGCTCCAGGTCGACGCCCATCTCGACCGCCGCCCCGTAGGTGACCACCAGAATGTCGGCCAGGGCGTCGACCATCTCGACGAAATCATCTCTGTCGGCGGCTTCGAGGAACTCGGCGGCCTCGCTCATGATCAGCCGGGCGCGCCGCAGGCGGTCCTTGACCCCGATCTGGGCGGGCTTCTCGCCCACCGGCGCGTCGTACTTGCGGTGAAACTCCCTGACCATGCACTGCTCCGGACTCATCTGCGACCTCCTCGCGCTTTGTCGTCGTGATTGCTCGTGGCGGGCAGTGCCCACCCTGCGTGCCGCCTCAGCGCCTGCGCGTCTTCTTTCACTTCGCCGACCAGCCGGCCACGCGGTTGGTTTCCGAACGGTGCAGCCGGGCCAGCACGGTGCGACGCATGCGCGTGATCGGCCGCGTGAGCCAACGGTGCAGCCTGATCCAGATGCTCAGGTTCGCCAGCTCGCGCCGCTCGGATTCGCCCAGCAGATCGGGGCGCAGTTTGCGCTTGTGCTTGAGAGCATGGTAGCGGTCGGCCGCCTGGAAACGCGCCAGCAGCCAGCGCAGCGGCCGCCAGCGGCCCCAGCCGTCGCGCGGCAGATGCAGCGAGATCTGGAAATCGATCAGGTAGGGGCGCCCGTCGTCGCCCAGCAGGACGTTCTCGCGCTTGTTGAGATCCACGTAGGCCACGTCGCGGCTCCACAGCGTCTCGAGCAATTCCAGCAGCCGGTCGAAAAAGTGGTCGTCCACGCGGTCCGCGCGCCGCAGCGGCCGGCCGGGCACGTACTCGTGCAGCAGCCCGTTGTCGCCCACCGTGCCGATCAGCCGCGGAACGCCCGGCACGTCGGCCAGCAGGCGATAGAGCCGCACCTCGCGTCGCGTGAGCCAGCGGCCGAGCCAGTCGGCCGGAATCGTGGCGATTTCGTTTTCGCGGCCGAGCTTGAGCACCGCCAGCTCGCCTGCGGGGCCGCGATACAACCCCGTGGCGGCGAAGAAATCGTGCTTGAACGTCTCGACGTGCTCGTAGCGCTGCCCGTCGCAGCACACCGCCGACGGCAGCCGCCCGCCGCGCAGGGCATACAGCCACGCGTGGCGTGGACGACGGCGACGGTCGCTCTGGTTGGACGCTGCGGACACGCCGCGATTATAGAGCAGACTAAGCCGACTGGTCAGGCGGCACCACCCGGCGCAGCGCCTGGCGCGCTCCAATCGCCCTCAGCAGCACCATTCCCACCGCCCACATCCCGGCCACCCACACGACCGATAACACCGCCAGCACCGCCAGGTTGCTGTCCACCCGCGCGTGCAGAAAACCCAGCGCCAGCACCGACACCGTGTCCCAGCCCGGCGCCACCACGAACTTGGCCGCTGCAATCTCACCGAAACACAGGATCACCACCACCAGCCAGGTGACGGCGGCCGCCGGTCGCAACGGGGGCCAGTAGACCACGCGCAGCCGCGTGAGCCAGTCGGCCCCGTCCAGGCGGGCGTGGTCGTCCAGTTCTACCGGTACCTGGCGGGCCGCGGCGCTCAGCGCCAGCACGCCCAGCGCCAGGAACCTGACCACGTACGCGATCACCAGCAGCGCCGGGCCGTCGTGGAGCGCCCCCAGCCAGCCGGGGCGATTGGTCAGTTCGTTGAGGGTGATGCCGACCACCGGTCCGGGCAGCGCCAGGCTGCCGACCAGGATGGCACCGATCAGCCACCACCAGCGGCCCCGCAGCGCGCCGACCAGCGCCAGGCCGGTGAGCACTATGACCGCCGCCGCCAGAGCGGCCCACAGACCGGTCTCCAGCACCGTCCGCCCGAATCCCCAGGCCCGCTCGACGAAACGCGCCAACGAGCCGATGCGCGCCGCCACCGACCAGGCGGGGCCGGCACACGCCAGCCCGATCGCCGCCCATACGACGGCCGCCAGCCACCAGCGGCCCCTGCCCGTTCGTACCACCGCCGGCGGCCGATAGGTCGTGCCGGTCGCGCCGGCGGGCGCCAGCACCCGGCGGCCACCGACCAGCAACAGCGCCGCCAGCACCAGCAGCAGCGGCAGCCCGCTGACCAGCGGCCCGCCCGCCTCGCCGTGCAGCACGTATTGCGTGAGGGTTTCTTCGGCGAAGGTGCGCACGCCCAGCAGATCGGAGACGGTGAAGTCGGTGGCCACCAGCCAGCCGATCAGCAACCCGGCCGCGGCCACGAAACGCCAGCTGCAGCGCAGCGTGACACGCAGCAACACGCGGCCCCAGTCGGCGTCGAGCCGGGCCAGGTCTTCCAGCTCGCCCGGCACGCTGCGCCAGCCGACCGCCAGCAGCAGCGCGCACAGGGGCACGTAGTAGATGCCATAGATGGCGCCGGCGGCGACAGTCGAGCCGCTCATCGACGAGGCCGGCCAGAGGGCAAAGAGAAAGACCATCGCCACGTGGATGGGCACGCAGGCCGCCAGTACGAGCAGAGCCGTCAACCCCCGGCGTCCGGGCAGGTCGCACCGTCCGGCCAGCAGTCCCCCCGCCGCCCCCAGCACCAGGGCCGCGGTTACGGCTGTGCCGACGACCACGGCAGTGTTGGCCAGCAGCTCAGTCCAGCGGGCGTAATCGATGACTCGCTGCTGGGCACGCAACAGGTCGCCAGTGCCACGTGCCGCGGCACTGGCCAGCACCAGCGCCGCCGAGCCCAATACCAGTCCGCAGCCCCCGACCGTCGCCGCCCGGAGAGCGGAGCGCACCGGTTCAGCGGGCACGGCTCTCCACCGCGTCGCGGGTGATGACCATGCGTACCAGCTCGGCCACCGACTGGGCCTGGAGCTTGGACATCACGTGCTTGCGGTGCACTTCGACGGTCTTCTCGCTGATGTGCAGGATGGCGGCGATCTGCTTGTTGGCCCTGCCCTCGACCACCAGGCCGAGCACCTCCCACTCGCGCGGCGTGAGGCGCTCGAAGCGGGCCAGCAGTTCCTTGTTTTCTTCCAGCGCGCGGCGGCGCCGGGCGTCGAGCCGCATGGCCTCGTTGATGCGCTCGATCAGCGTGACGTCGTGCACCGGCTTTTGCAGGAAGTCGACCGCTCCGGCCTTGATCGAATCGACCGCCATCGGCACGTCGCCGTGGCCGGTCAGGAAGATCACCGGAATGGCGAAGCCGCGTTCGATCAGTTGTTTGTGCAGTTCCAGGCCGCTCATGCCGTCCATGCGCACATCGAGCACGAGCACCCCGGGGCGGCGCGGGTCGAAGGCCGCCAGATACTCCTCGCCGGAGTGATAGAGTTCGACGCGCAGCCCTTCCGACTCGAGCAGCCAGCGCAGTGCGGCGCACAGCTCCTGGTCGTCGTCCACAATGAACACGGTCGGTGTATCATCCATCGCGTTCTCCCGGCTCGTCGGCCGACAGTATGAACTCGAATGCGGCCCCGCCCTCGGGGTTGTCGTCTACCCGGATGCGCCCGCCGTGGGCCTCGATGATCGAGCGGCTGATCGCCAGCCCCATGCCCATGCCCTTGGCCTTGGTGGTGAAAAACGGTTCGAAAACGCGCCCGCGGTGGCGCCGGTCGATTCCGCAGCCGCGATCACTGACGCGGCAGGCCACCTTGCCGTCGTCGGGGCGATAAGTGCGGATGCGCACCAGGCGATTCTCGGGGTCTACCTTCTGCTGAGCCTCCACCGCGTTGCTCACCAGATTGAGGACCACCTGCTGCAACTGGACTTCGTCGGCGTGCACCTGCAGGGCCTCGTGGCTCAACTCCAACTCCAGCCGCACGTTGGCCCGCTCCAGCTCGTGCTCGATGAACCGCACGGCATCGCGAACCACCTCGTTCAGATCCAGCCGGACGGCGTGCCGCCCGCCCTTGCGCACGAACGAACGCAAGCGCTCCACCACCGCCGCGGCGCGCTCGGCCTGCCCGGCGACGCGCTCGATGATCCGCCGCATCTCGTGGCAGTCCATCGTTCCGGCATCCAGGCGCCGGCTGCAACCGCGGGCATAGTACAACACCGCCGCCAGCGGCTGGTTGAGCTCGTGGGCCAGACCGCTGACCATCTCGCCCAGAACCGCCAGGCGAGCCACGTGGGCCAGCTCCTCGTTGCGTCGCCGGGCCTCGCGCTCGGCCTCCAGCCGCAGCGTGATGTCGATCGCCGTGGCGGCGAAATACTGGGGCGTGCCGTGACGATCGCGTATCAGCACGGCGCTCATCAGCGTGGGGAAGACGTGGCCGTCCTTGTGCTTGTGCCACACCTCTTCGCCCACGTAGGCACCCTCTTCCACCAGGCGGTTGTTGAGCTCGAGCACGCGCGGCATCTGCTGGCGGCTGTGCAGCACCGACAGCGGGCGCCCGATCAGCTCATCCCGCTCGTAACCGTGCATGCGCGCAAAAGACGAGTTCACGTAGACCAGCGTACCGTCGACCGTCGCCAGCCCCACGCCGTACCCGGCGGTCTCGGCGATGGTCTTGAAGACCCGCACCTCCTCCTCGGTGCGCGAACGATAGATCGCCGCCCCGAGCGTATCGGCCGCCGCTTCGAGCGCCTGGATCTCGGCTTGTGACCATTGCCTTTCGCGGCGCGTCTCGTCGAACCCCA
>CAZRSM010000188.1:0-2382 GCA_964602755.1 uncultured Planctomycetales bacterium | reverse complement strand
GGCGCCGGCCAGCCCTGGCACCTGCCCAACGTTTACTACGGCACCGGCGAGCAGCCCGGCCCGCTGGCCCTGCTCTTCCCCGGACAGGGCAGCCAGTACCCCAACATGCTCCGCGACCTCGCCTGCCACTTTCCCGAGGCGCTCGACGCGATCGCCGAGGCCGACGCCGCGGCCCCCGGCCTGGCCGAGCGCATCTACCCCCAGCCCACGTTTTCCGACCCGCAGCGCCGCGCCCAGCAGGAAGCGCTCACCCAAACCGACGTGACGCAGCCGGCGCTGGGCGCCGTCAGCCTCGCGATGCTCCGCGTGCTGCGGCGCTTCGGCGTCAAGCCGGACTTCACCTGCGGCCACAGCTTCGGCGAACTCGTCGCGTTGCGGGCGGCCGGCCGCATCGGCGATCAGGCCCTGCGCAAGCTCGCCGCGCTGCGCGGGCGGCTGATGGCCGAGGCCCGCGAGGTGGCCGACGGCGCGATGCTCGCCATCCAGGCCCCGCTCGAGGAAATCGAGACGCTGCTCTGCGGCACGACCGACGACGTCACGCTGGCCAACCGAAACAGCCCGACCCAGGCCATCATTTCCGGCGTGCGCAAGGCGGTCGAGAAGGTCGCCCGGACCTGCGACCAGCGCGGCTGGCGCACGAAGATGCTGGCCGTCTCGGCGGCGTTCCACAGCCGGTTCATGGCTCCCGCTCAGGAGCGTTTCCGGGCGGCGCTGGGGGAGATCACGTTCGAGCTGGGTCGCGTGCCGGTCTTTGCCAACGTGACCGCCCGGCCGTACCCGGCCGGCGCCGGCGAGTCGCGCGACCTGCTCGCCGCGCAACTGACCAGCCCGGTCAACTTCGTCGAGCAGATCCGCAACCTGTACCAGGCCGGGGCGCGCACCTTCATCGAGGTCGGTCCCAAGAGTGTGCTCACGGGGCTGGTGCGCAACATTCTCGATGCCCGTCCGCTGCACGCCCTGGCGCTCGATGCCTCGGGCGGCCGCGGCAGCGGGCTGATGGACCTGGCCCGCGGTCTGGCGCTGCTGGCCGTGCTCGGGCACGGCGTCGACCTGATGGCCTGGGAGCGGCCGGTGCCCGAAGTTCCGCAACCCAGGATGGCCATCACGCTCACCGGAGCGAACTACCGCAACCCGGCCAACCGGCCGGCCGAGCATAAACGCACTCAAGTAGCGCAAACTCAACTTGGAACAGAGGTGATGAACAAGTCGCAAGACGCACAGGTTCCGCAGTCTGCCGGCGGCGTCGGGCCGGCCCAGCAGCCGCCCCAGGCGTTGGATCCCGAACGCGCCCAGCAGCTTTCGCAGGCATTTGCCGTGGTGCAGGAAGGGCTGCGCTCGATGCAGGCGCTGCAGCAGCAGACCGCCGCGGCGCATCAGCAGTTTCTGCAGACGCAGGAGCAGGCCCACCGCAGCTTCCAGATGGTGATGGAGAACCAGCAACGCCTGCTGGCCAGTGCGCTCGGGTTGCCGGTCGAATTGCCGGCTCCCGCGCCGGCGCCCGCGGCTCCGGTGCCGGTGGTTCCGCCGCCGGCAGCTCCGGTCACGCCGCCAGCCGCAGCCCCGGGCGCTCCGCCGCCGGTTGCCACGGCACCACAGGATGGGGGGCAGTCGCCCTCGACTGCCGCGGCCTCCACCGCCCGGCCCGTTGGCCAGCCGGGGGCGGCGACCGCAGCCGCGCCGCAGCCGGCGCAGGCTCCGCCGGCCGCTGCGCCGGCGTCCGCCGAGGCGGGTGACATAGAGCAGACGCTGATCGCGCTGGTCAGTGCCAAGACCGGTTATGCGCCCGATGCCATCCACCTCGACATGCACCTCGAGGACGACCTGGGCATCGACACGATCCGCCGCTCGGAAATCCTGGCCGAGCTGCAGGCCCGCTTCCCGCACTGGCAGCCGCCGGCCGCCGGGCACCTCAACGGTCCGCAGACGCTGCGCGAGATCGTCGAGTTCCGCCCGGCCGTCGCCCAGGCGGCCGCCGAGCCCCCGGCCGCGGCTGAAGGCAGCACGCCCGCGCCGGCCGCCGCCGCGATGCCCGCCTCGGGCGGCAACGGCGACACCGCCGCGGCCGAGCAACCCTCCGAAGCGGCGCTCGACGCGGCCGAATTCGAGCGGATAGTTCTCGAAGCGGTCTCGGAACTGACCGGCTATCCGCCCGAGATGCTCGACCTCGATATGGACATGGAGGCCGACCTGGGCATCGACTCGATCAAGCGGCTGGAGATCCTGGGGGCGGTGCAGCGGCGGGTGCCGCAGATGGCCGAGGTCAACTCGCAGTACATGGGCAGCCTGCGCACGCTCCGCAACATCATCGACTACGCCACCGGCGCCGTCGGCGAACAAGAAAAAAA
Organism: uncultured Planctomycetales bacterium; assembly: GCA_964602755.1. GTDB lineage: Bacteria > Planctomycetota > Phycisphaerae > UBA1845 > Fen-1342 > JALSRY01. The sequence continues at coordinate 37 of CAZRSM010000188.1, read as the reverse complement.
AGCCGGTGCCCCTGCCGGCGCGAGCCGCTAGCGGCGG
>CAZRSM010000187.1:0-14148 GCA_964602755.1 uncultured Planctomycetales bacterium | reverse complement strand
AGCGTGGCCAGCAGCCAGCGCCGCTGGCCGGCGGGGGCCGATGCGGCGCAGCCGGGGGCGTGCCAGCCACGGTATCTGCCCCAACAGAGCAGCGCTGCCAGCGTGAGGGTGGTGACGATCAACTCGGTCTGCGGGGCGATCCACTGCACGGTGGCGACATGGCCGGGGTGGATGGCGAACAGGGCCGCGACCGCCCAGGCCAGCGGGGCGTAGATGCCCAGCCGCAGCAGCAGGAGCATCAGCAGCGTGCAGGCCGCCAGGTGCCAGGCCAGCGAGGCGCAGTGCAACGCCACGGGGCTCCAGCCGGTCAGCGTGTAGGTGAGCTTCATCAGGCCGAAGGCTGCCGGTCTGAAGAAACGCAGCGTCACCTCGGGCAGCCACCACAGGTCGATGATGCCGCCGACCAGCTCGAGCCGGCAGGCGTCGGTCAGCTCGGCCAGCGACCAGTCGGCGGCCTTGAGCTGGCGGTAGTGCGCATAGTCGTCCATGAACAGGCCGTACGTGCAGGCTTGTCCGTGGAAGGCCGCGATCAGCACCGCCAGCGCCAGCACGGCCAGCAGCAGGCGACGCCTGCCCAGCGGCTGACAACGCGGCTCGATTGGTGGGGGCAGGCTCATGGCATTAACCGGCCGGATCGGCATCGACCTGAGGGCTGTCGGCGGCGGCGCCGGAGGCCTGCCGGTCTTCGGCCTCTATCTGGGCCTCGAAAGCCTGCAACTCGTCGTGCGAGGGGAAGTTGCGGCCCAGCAGCGGCACCAGTACGCCGGGCAGCGCCCAGACCAGTTGTGTCAGACGATTGGCCAGCGCGAAAGCCACCGCGACCGACGCCTGGTTGAGACCCCCCAGCGTGAAGAACTTGATGTAGGCGGCTTCCATCACGCCGATGGCCTGCGGCGGCGAGATCGGGATGGCGGCGATGAGAAAGCCGATGGGCACGAAGATGAAGTACAGCGAGAAATCGCCTTGCATGCCCAGGGCCCGTGCCATGACGAACGCCGCAATGACCACGATGAGCTGCAACACCAGGGTGTCCAGCAGCGAGAGCGCCAGCAGGGCCTTGTGCTGCCTGATGGCGACGGTGGCCCGCCCGATGCGCAGTACCTGGTCGGAAGCGGGCAACATCCGCGCCAGGTCGGGCAGGCGGATGAGGTGGCGCAGTCGGCGGCTGAAGACGAAGACGGCCCCGCAGGCCAGACCGCCCCAGATAAGCCCCAGGGCGGTGGCGATCGAATTGCGGTAGGTCGGGTCCCAGTCGATGCGGTTCCAGGAAAAGACGAAGGTGACGCTGGCCAGGATCATCAGGCCGCTCAGGCCGACGGCCCGGTCGAGGAACACGGTGGTGACGGCTTCGGTCTTGCGGTGCGTGAAGCGCGTGATGTAGAAGGCCTTGATCAGGTCGCCGCCGGTGGTGCCCGGCAGGGCGAAGTTGAAGAAGTTGCCGGCATACGAGAACTTGATGGCGTTCCAGTACGACAGCCTGACGTCCTGAATGGCCAGCATCCACACCAGCCGGATCGATTGCAGCAGCGGCACCGGCATGAAGATCAGGATCGCCAGCAGGGCCAGGCCCAGGTCGGTGCGCTGCACGACGCCGCGGATGCCCAGGCGGATGTCCGGCAGGTCGGAGTCGGGCAGCCGGGCCACCTGGTCGAAGGGCACCCGCTGCGGCCGGCCGTCGCGCAGGATGGTGACGGCTGTCACGTGGCCGGCGTCGTCGGTGTGCTGTTCGAGCAGGCGGCAGCGCCGCTCGGGATTGTCGACCAGCGCCACCGAGTCGTACCACGAGACGGCGTGTACGAGGTAGACGATCGCCAGGGCGCACAGACCGTAACGCAGCAGCGGCAGTCCCCAGCGGGCCAGTCGTTTCTTCATCGGCGCGGCTCGTTCCGGTAGCCGGTCGTTGGCGGGCACCGCTGTGCGAGACGGCTCACGCGGCCGACCGCGCGATGCCATGCGTGAAGCTGGGCATGTTAGCATATTTCGGCCGCGGGCGTGACTGTGCGGCGCGGGAGTCGGGGGTCATAATGCCAGGATGCACGTAGTACACGTGATAACCCGGCTGATCGTGGGCGGGGCCCAGGAGAACACCCTGCTGAGCTGCGAGGGGCTTGTTCAGCGCGGCTGCGAGGTGACCCTGATCTCAGGTCCGACGCGTGGCCCGGAAGGCAGCCTGGTAGAGCGGGCCAGGGCCGGCGGCTATCGCTACATCGAACTGCCCGAGCTGGTGCGGCCGATAAACCCGTGGCTCGATGCCCGCGCCCAGCGCTATCTCGAGATGTACTACCGCGAGCTGCGGCCCGACGTGGTGCACACGCATTCCAGCAAGGCCGGCATCGTGGGCCGGCTGGCCGCCCGCGACGCCCGCGTGCCGATCGTCGTGCACACCATTCACGGCATGAGCTTCAACCGTACGCAGCCCTGGTGGCTGCGAACCGCGCTGCGCCGGGTCGAGCGCCGGGCCGCGCGGCACACGCACATGCTGCTGGCCGTGGCCCAGGCGCTGGTCGAGCAGGCCGTCGCCGCCGGCATCTGCCCGCGCGAGAAGCTGCGCACCGTGTACTCCGGCATGGAGGTCGAGCGTTTCGACCCGCAGCAGTACGATCGGGCCGCGACCCGCGCGGCCTGGGGAGTCGGCGACGAGCACATCGTCGTGGGCACCGTCGCGCGGCTGTTTCGCAAGAAGGGCTACGAGCAACTGCTGCCGATCATGGAGCAGGCCGCCCGGCGCGAGCCGCGGCTGCGCTTCGTGTGGGTCGGCGACGGCGCCCAGCGGGCCGAGTATGAAGCCGAGTTGAGCCGCCGGAAACTCACCGAGCGCACCGTCCTCACCGGTCTGGTGGAGCCGGAGCAGGTGCCGCGGCTGCTGGCGGGTTTCGACATTCTGGCGCACACCTCGCAATGGGAAGGTCTGCCGCGGGCGGCGGTGCAGGCCCTGCTGATGCGCGTGCCCGTGGTGGCGTTCGACATCGACGGCACCGGCGAGGTCGTGATCGACGGGCAGACCGGCCGGCTGGTGCCGCTCAACGACCTGGAGGCCTTTGCCGAGGCGCTGGTGGCGCTGGCGGCCGACATCCCGGCCCGGAAGCGCATGGGAGCCGCCGGCCGCGAGCTGTGCCGCCGGCGCTTCGATTGGCGGGTGATGGTCGAGCAGCTAGACTCGCTGTATCAGGAGCTGCACGGCCGACGCTGATCCAGCCGTCGGCCCGGCGAAAACCGGGAGACAGGGCAGGCAAGGGGACCGTATGAAACCGGCAGTGGTGGTGCTGGCGGCAGGCATGGGCAGCCGCTACGGCGGACTCAAACAGCTCGAACGCGTCGGGCCGGGCGGCGAGACCATCATGGACTACTCGGTCTACGACGCCCGGCGGGCCGGCTTCGGCCGCGTGGTGTTCGTGATCAGGCCCGAGATGCGCGAGGTGTTTCACCAGCGCGTCGGCAGCCGCTATGAGCACTACATCGACGTGGCGTATGCCTTCCAGCGGCTCGACGACCTGCCCGACCAGCGCCCCGTGCCGCCCGACCGCGCCAAGCCCTGGGGCACCGGGCACGCCGTGCTGGCCGCCCGCGACGTGATCGGCGAGCCGTTCGCGGTGATCAACGCCGACGACTTCTACGGCCACGAGGCGTTCGAGCAGTTGGCGCAGTTCCTGGCGGACCCGCCGGCCGGCGACGTGCCCACCTACGCGCTGGTGGCCTACACCCTGCGCCAGACGCTCAGCGAGGCCGGGCAGGTCAACCGCGGCGTCTGCCGGACCACCCCCGACGGCTGGCTCGAAGGTATCCGCGAGACGCTGGGCATCCGGCCGCACGGCGACGACGCGGCGTTCGTTGACGAGGAGGGCCGCGAGCAGATCCTGCCCGGCGGCGCGCCGGTGTCGATGAACACCTGGGGCTTTACGCCGCGGTTCCTGGGCGATCTGCAGGAGCGCTTCAAGGCGTTCTTGGACGCGCACGGCAGATCGGCCAAGGCCGAGTTTCACTTGCCGGCGGCGGTGCAGGAGCTGATGCAGGCCGGCCGGGCACGGGTCAAAGTGCTCACCAGCGGGGCGCGGTGGTGTGGCGTGACTTACCCGCAGGACAAGCCGCTGGTCGAAGCCCACGTCCGTTCACTGACCGAGGCGGGCGTATATCCGCAGCCGCTGTGGGGAAACCCGACGTGAACACGCCGCGGGAAGCAGCCGCACGCTTCGCGCTGGCCGGCGCGCTGGCCGGTGTGGCGCCTTTCCGGCAGGGCCACATCAACGAATCGTACGTGGTGACGGTCGGCGGGCCGGCGGCCGCGCGGCGCTATCTGCTGCAACGCATCAACACCGCCGTCTTCGGGCAGCCCGCTGAGATGATGGAGAACATCCGCCGGGTGACTCAGCACCTGCACCACATGCTGGCGCGCGAGCGCGATCCCCGCCGCCGCGTGCTGCGCCCGGTGCCCGGGCGCGACGGCGACCTGACCGTGCGCGACTCCGAGGGGGGCTGGTGGCGCATGTACGAGCTGATCGAGGGCGCGGTCACGTTCGAGCTGGTGCGCGAGCCGTGGCAGGCCGAGCAGGCCGGGGCGGCATTTGGCACTTTTCAGCGGTGGCTGGCGAGTTATGACGGCCCGCGGCTGTTCGAGACCATCGCCGGTTTTCACGACACCGCCGCCCGCTACGCGGCGCTCGAGCGGGCCGTCGAGCGCGATGCGGCCGGTCGCGTGGCTCAGGCGCAGCGCGAGATCGACTTCGTGATGGATCGCCGGGCGCTGGCGGGTGTGCTGGCCGAGCCGCGCGCCGCGGGGGTCATCCCGGAACGCATCGTCCACAACGACGCCAAGCTGACCAATGTGCTGTTCGCCGCCGGCGGGCGCGACTGGCTGTGCGTGGTCGACCTGGACACGGTGATGCCGGGGCTGAGCCTGTTCGACTTCGGCGACATGGTGCGTTCGATGACCAGCCCGACGGCCGAGGACGAGCCGGAGCTGACGCGCGTGGGGGTGCGGCGCGAGCTGTTCGCGGCGCTGGCGGCGGGCTATCTGCGGGCCGCGGGGCCGATGCTCACGCCGACCGAACGCGAGCTGCTGGTCTCCGCGGGGCTGCTGATCACGCTCGAACAGGCGGTGCGCTTCCTGACCGACTATCTCGAGGGCGACGTGTACTACCGCGTCGCCCACCCCCGGCACAACCTGCAACGCTGTCGCGTGCAGATCAGGCTGATCGAGAGCATCGAGTCACAACGCAGCGAGCTGGAGGCCCTGGTGCGCGAGCTGACGTAGACCGCGCGGCCGGCCCGGCGGCGCGCCCCCCCGCCGGCCGGCTCAGCAGCTCTGGCCGTAGTGGGCCAGCAGCATCGACAGGTCGGCCAGATCGACGTCGCCGTCGCCGTCGAGATCGCCGTCGGCGTAGGCCATGCCGCCGGCCTGGCCATAGTGGCTGAGCATGATCGACAGGTCGGCCAGGTCTACAAGTCCGTCGCTGTTGAGATCGCCGAGGCATTCGCACTCGTCGGGGATGCCGTTGTTGTTGCCATCGGTCGAGGTGCCGTCGGCGATGTCGCATTCATCGGGTATGCCGTTGCCGTTGCAGTCCTGACTGGTGCCGCCGGCGATATCGGCGCTGTCTTCCACGCCGTTCTCGTTGCAGTCGTCGAACTGCAAGGTGTGGGCCGCGTAGGCGTCGAGAATGCCATAGCCTTCCACGAACAGCGGGTCGTAGCCGCCGTTGGCCAGGTAATAGTCGGCGGTGTAGAAAAGGTGGTTGCGCATGTCGGTGACGGTCCAGTCGGGATGGGCCTGGATCAGGCAGGCCACGGCGCAGGCCACCAGCGGCGTCGACAGCGAGGTCCCGCTGGCGTAGGCGTAACCGGTGGGCTCATACGGCCAGACGGTGATGGTGTCGACGCCCTGCGCGAGCAGCTCGGGCTTGACGCGTCCGTCGGCCGTGGGTCCGTCAGAGCTGAAGTCGGCGACAAGGCCCGATGAATCGACCGCGCCGCAGGTGATCACCTTGAACGCATCGGCCGGCGCGATCAGGTGCGACGTGCCGGGATCCGAGTCGTGATACGAGTTGCCGGCCGCGGTGGTGCAGTACATCCCGTTGTCGGTGGCGGTGTTGACGGCGATGGTCGTGACGGCGGTCAGGCCGTCGAGGTCGCTCTGGCTGTACCAGTCGATGTAGCCCAGCGACGAGGTGGCCATGTCGGCCCCGTTGATTTCGAGGAACTCGAGCCCGGCCACGTAGTTGTCCTCCTCGGCCGGGTATTCGGCGGTGATGTCCTCGGTCTTGGCCAGCACGAACGAGGCGTCGTAGGCCCCGCCCACGAAGCTGTTGGGGTAGTAGGCTCCCAGCACCCCCAGGATCAGCGTGCCGTGCACGTGCTGGTCGGGATCGTCGCCGCCCTGCTGGCTGGTGTCGGGGTCGTTGTCGACGAAGTCCCACTCGGCCAGCACGTTGACAGCATGGCCGGGATAGTTGAAGGCCTCGTGGCTGCGCTCGAAGCCCGTGTCCAGAATACCCACCACCACGCCCTGTCCGGTATAGCCGGCGTTGTGCAGCGCGATCAGATTGATCTGCGAGAGCTGCCCCTCGGCGTAGCCGTACCAGCCGCGCGTCTGCTGGGCCGTGACCACCGCCGGCGGCGCGGTCGGCTCGATACGCCGTCCGCGACGTACCGGCTCGAGCCGCTCCACGAACGGCAGGCGGGCGATGGCCGCGGCCTGCTCGGCGGTCACGTAGACGCTGGCGGCGTTCAGCCAGCGGCTGGTGACGTGCAGCCGCGCACCGGTAGCCGTGACCGCGTCGAGATAGGCAGCGCTCACCGGCAGGTCGCGCTCGTCCACCAGCCCCGGCGCCGTCCGCCGCAGGGAGCGGCGCCGCAGCGCCCGCGGGTTGTAGGTTTCTTCCAGCTCGGCCAGGGCGGACTGAAGCGCCGCGCGGTCGGGGTAGCCCTTGTCGGCAAAGAACACCCAGGCCTTGACGGGCGTGGCGCTGCGGGCCAGTTCGGCGGCCAGGGCGGGATGGATGGCCGCGGGCGGGGAGGCTGCCACACGGTCGACGGTCGGCGACATGACCAGAACGAGCAAGGCGACGGCCGCGGCGGCCGCCAGGGCGAGCTGCTTGAGATTCATGCTTCCGGCTCCTTGGTTCTTTCCCCTCTCGCTGCCGCGCGGGGGCTCGGCTCGGAACTGCATTATAAGCCGCCAGTCCGCCGTTCGGTGCAGGAAATGCGCGCGGTCAGATTCTCGGCAGGTCGCGCGGTACGAACTGCCCGCCGCCCGGCCGACCGATAAAACGATGGTTGCGGACCACCACCGCGCCGCGCAGCAGCACGTCGCGCGGGAAGCCCGCCAGCCGCAGGCCCTGATACGGGCTCCAGTCGCAGCGACCGTGCAGCCGGCGCCAGTCGACGACGCGCGTCCAGGTGCGCGGCACGATCACCACGTCGGCATCGGCGCCGGCCGAGAGCGATCCTTTCTGCGGAGCCAGGCCCATGAGGCGCGCCGGGTTGGCGCAGCACAGCTCGACCAGCCGGTTGATGCTGATGCGCCGCCGACGCACGCCGAGGGTGTACATCAGCGGCAGCAGCGTCTCCACGCCGGGCATGCCCATCGGCAGGCGCGTCCAGTCGCCGCGCCAGGCATCCTTCTGCTTGCGTGAAAACGAGCACGAGTCGGTGCTGACGACGTCGAAGGTGCCGTCGCCCAGGGCTTGCCACAAGGCGCGCCGGTCGGCGGCGGTCTTGGGCTGAGGCGAGCAGGTATACAGGTGGCCGTCGGGCCGGCGCAAGGTCTGGTCGGTCAGGACCAGGTATTGCGGGCAGGTCTCGCCCAGAATCGGCCAGCCCGCCTGTCGGGCCGCGCGGATCAGCGCCGCGGACTCGGCGGTGCTGACGTGGACCACGTAGACTGCGCTGCGCGCGGCGCTGGCCAGCGAGATCAGCCGCTCGACCGCCACGGTCTCGACCACGTGCGGCCGGGCGAGCGTGTGCAGGTAGGCGCCGTGGCGGCGCATCATCTCGGGCGTGTGGCAGCGGCGCGTGAACAGATCGAGCAGTTCCTGCGATTCGGCGTGTACCAGCAGCAACGCTCCGAGATCGCGGAGCAGCTCGAGGGCTTCGTAGACCTGCGCGTCGTCGCTGCGCAAGCCGCGCTCGGCGTAGATCATGTACTGCTTGAAGGTGGTCACGCCCTGTTCGATGACGCGCGACACGTGGCGGCGCTGGCGGGGCCAGTCGGTGATGGCCATGTGGAAGGCATAATCGACGCAGGCCCGGCCGGCGGCCTTGGCGTGCCAGGCCGCCAGCCCTTCCAGCAACGATTGGCCGGCCTCGGCGTGGGCGAAGTCGATCACGGTGGTCACGCCGCCGCAGGCCGCCGCCCGCGTGCCCGACTCGAAATCGTCGCAGGTGCGGCCCCGGCCGGTACCCAGGTCGAGATGAGTGTGGGCGTCGATCAGGCCGGGCAGTACATAACAGCCGCGGGCGTCGATCAGTGTGGTGCGCGGGCCGGCCAGGCGGGTCAGTTGGCGGCCGACGGCCACGATGCGCTGCTTGCTGATGGCCAGATCGGCGCGGATGCACTGGTCGGGGTAGACCAGCGTGCCGCCGTGGATGATGGTCTCGTATGCCATGCGGGCGATTGTACCAGAAAGCGCATTGCCGGCCGGAGCGCGGGTATGGCGAGCGGGGCCGCGTGGCTAAGATGAGCTCCGGTCAGAGTCAGGCTGCGGAGGCAAGGTCCCCATGAGATGCTGCGCGTGGTTGGTGGGTTTGATGCTGGTCGTGACGGCCCCGGCGGCGCCGTGGGCGGTGGAGCTTACGCCGGCGCTGCGCCTGCTGGCCGCGGCACGCTACCGCGAGGCCGAGGGGCTGGCCCGGCAGGTCGCCGACCAGACCGACGACGACGCGCTGCGGCGTGATGCTCACGTGGTCGTGGCGTTGGCGACGATGTGTCAGGGCGGGCGTGACAACGCGCGCGTCGGCCGCGCAATGCTGCGCGAGCTGAGCGAAGACGATCCTCAGTTGCTCGACCGTCCGATCTGCCAGTGGGCACTGGGCCTCTCGCAACGCGAAGAGTACGCCACGGCGCGGGCCCTGTTCAGGTTCTACCAGGCGGCCGACGGGTTCAGACGAGACCGGCGGCACGAGTGGCTGGGGCGCACGCTGGTCGAACTGGCGCGCACCTGGGCGATGCACAACGACTGGGAGTCGTCGATTCCCAACCACCCGGTCCAGGCGCCCACCAGTCCGCAGGCGGCGCACCAGCAACGGCTGGCCGAGATCGAGAGCCTGCGGGCCGAGGCCGCCGAGCTGCCGGGGGCCGACCCTGTCGTGCGCCAGATCGACCTGGTGTTGGCTGAGTATCTGCTGGGGCGCGACGGGCAAGACCCCCGCGGCCGGAAGCTGCTCGCAGACCTCGCCGCCGGCAGTGACGCCACCGCCGCCCGGGCTGCTCTGCTGCTGGGGCGACGGGCCGAAGACGCCCGCCGCTGGCAGGCGGCGGCCGAGTATTACCGGCACGCGGCGCGGCTGAAGGCCGCTCCGTGGTCGGGTCAGGCGCGCCGGCGACTGGATGACCTGCAACGGCCGCAGTTGAAGCTGGAGCTGACGCCGGATCGGGCCCGCGGCGTCGTGCGCGTCGCGCTGCGTACGCGCAACGTCGAGTCGATCGAACTGGAGTTGCGGCGGGTCGAGCTGCTGGAATGGCTCAAGCAGCGTCGCGGTCGCTTCGTGCCGCAGGCGTTGCCGACCAGCGGTTCGCTGGTCGATCGCAGTCGGCTGGTCGTGCCGCCCGAGGTCGGGCACGCCTGGTGGCAGCCGGCCGACGGGTCCGTCGAGCTGCGCGCGATCGAGCGTGCCGGCGTGCTGGTCGCGACGGCCCGGGCCGGCGATCGGCGGATAGTCGAGAAACGCCTGGTGCTCTCCGGCGACCTGACCGCCGGCGTGGTCATCGGAACGCGGCGGGCGGCGGTGTGGATGGCGCGCGCGGACCGCGCCGCCGGCGCACCGGCGGCTCGGGGCGACGAGGAGTCTGCCGAGGCGCAGGCCTGGTTCTGGATCGCCGGGGCCTTTGTGCCGCGGCAATTGCAGCTGACCGATGGCGTGGCGGTTTTCGACCTGCCGCCCGAGGCGTGGGTAATGCGCTCGCGACGGTGGCTGTGCGTGGTCGAAGCCGGCGGACGGTTGGCGATCTGTCGCGGCGTGCTGGGCGGAAACACCGTCAAGCCGCGGCCGGCGGTCGTGGCGACCTGGGGGCCGGATGAGCTCGAGCCGGGCGGCGCACTGGAGGTGGTCGGCTGGTTGACGGGGCCGGGCTGGCGCCAGGCGGCCGAGGGCGAGGTGGAGCTGGAGCTGCGCAGCACCCTGGGGACGCTGCACGATCGCATGGAGCTGTCGGTCGACGAGTTGGGAACCTTCGCGTCGACTTTTCGCATCTCCGAGAACATGGCCGGTGAGCACCTGCGCGCCAACGTGCTGGCCGGCGGAGAGCAGGTTGGACCGGCTCTGCCGACCGCGGCGGCGCGCGTGCCTCGTGCCCCGGCCGAGCTGGTCGTGGGTTGCGACCTGCCCGCGTGGGCGGAGGCAGACGTCAAGGCCGTCACCGGGCGTCTGTGGGCCGAGTTCGCCTGGGGGCAGACGGTGGGAGCGGCCGCGGGCAGTTCAGGCTGGCTCGCCCGGCGGCTGGAGACCGACGTCGACGGCCGGCGCTATTCGCTGCCGATGTTCGATCTGGTGCACCTTGGCGAGGACGGGCAGCACACGTTTCTGCGGGCGTTCGAGGACTTCGGCCTGGGCGACGGGCCGCTGGCGGTCTACGGGCGTTTCAGCGTCCGCGGTCCCGATGGACGCCCTGGAAGCGTAGCCCGCTATTGCCAGCACGGCGGCCAGCGACCGGCGCTGTGGATCGACGCACCACCCGAGCCGCCCCGGCTCGGCGAGCCGCTGGAGCTGCATGTCGGCTGGTTCGACGCGTCGGACCTGGCGGGGGGGCGATGGCCGGCGGTCGAGATCTGCTATGAAAGCGGCGAGCGCGAACCGTTGCCGATGGCGGCGGTGGGCGGCGGCCTGGTATGCGCACCCTGGCGGCCGCGGCGGCTGGGAGCGTGTGAAATCGTGGCACGGCTCGAACTGCGCGACGGCACGTGGCGCGAGGTTCGCTGCCCGCTCGAAATACAACCCGGCGACGGACCGTGGGGCCGCACCGAACTGCATGACTTGTCGGCGAAGCTGACAGGCGGGGCGGTACGCGTGGCGGCGCAGGCCTTCGCCGCGCCGGGGCGCATCGTGGCGCTGCTCTACGCCGACGGCGAACTGCTGGATGCGGCGCCGCTGCGGATGCAGGACCAACAGGGCGATGCGCGACTGACCCCGCCCGACGCGCGACACGGTCGGTTGGGCGTCTTGCTGCTGGGCACCGGCGGCGATCCGCGGGTGCTGGCGCAGGTGCCGGTCAGCGAGCCACAGGTGCCGCCCGTCAGCGTCACGGTGGAGGGGCCGACGTTGCCGGCCGCGGCGTGCCGCGTGCGCATCGAGAATCCGGCTCCGGTTGCTGCGCGGGTGCTGTGGCGTCTGGCCGACCGCAGCCTGGAGGAGGGTATCGATTGGGACGCCGAGGGGATCGGCCGGCAACGCCGGACGGACTGGGGCCTGGTGGCAGTCGATTCCAGCGGGTCGCCGGTGTTGCGTCCGGCCGACCTGAACCAGCGGATGGTTTCCGAAACCACGGTGCTCGATGCCGACATCTGGAGTGCCTGGAAGGGCGGTCACACGCTGGGGGTCGGCCGCGTGGCGGTTGCCGCCGGCCAGGCGACGACGTTGCAACTGCGCCTGCCCGACCGACCCGGCCACTGCTGGCTGAGCGGACTGGTGCTCTACGAAACCGGCGGTTGCCGGACATTCAGCGTTCCGCTGGGGCAGACCGCAGGTCTGAGCGGCACACTGATTGTGCCCCGGCGGCTGCTGATCGGCGATCGGCCCACGCTGGTGCTGCGGCTCGAAAACCCGGGCAGCGAGCCGGTAGAAACCACCGTCTCTCTGCAGGCCGGCGAGGGGCTGGCCGCCGCACGACTGCGGAGTGCGGGCACGACGGCGGCTCCCGGCGAGGGCCTCAGGGTCACCGTGGCGCCCGGCGGACGGGAGATCGTGCTGGCCGATTGCGAAGCCGTGCGGGCCGGGCAGTGGCAGGCGCGGATGCTCGTCGGTCGGCAACAGGAATTCGCCGCGGCTTATCACGTGGGCGAGGCGACCCCGCCGGCGGCGGAGAGCGTTGGACTGCGCTTGCGACGTTCGCTGTGGCGCCTGCGCACGGCAGGTCGCGACAGCGACGGGCAGGCGCGCTGGGAGCGCGAGCGACTCGAAGCGGGCGAGGCGGTTTCGCCGGGCACCGTGCTGCTGGTAGAGGAAAGCATCACGCCGACCGGGCCGCTGGCCGGGGTGGTGGAGTGGGTGCAGGAGGTGCCGGGCGGTTGCCGCACGAGACTCGGTATCGAGGCGGCGATGTCGGCCTTGGGGGCGCCGGTGCAGACGCGGGCGACCGCGCTCAAGTACCGCCCGCGGTTGCGCACGGCGGTCGAGCACGAGTACGTAATGGTGGCCTGGTATCCCGGGGTCTACCGCGTGCCGCCGCCGCGGGTCTATGCGGACGGGCGGGCGGTGCCGGTGGTGGTCGAGCCGGATGAGTTGCTGATACGCGTGGTCAGGCCCGGCCGCTAGGTCGCGTCGAGGCGATGCTGAAGCGTCCGCGGGGCGGCTCGAACCGGATGGCCACGCGGCGCGTCTGGCCCAGGTTGTCGAGGCCGATCACGCGGCCATAGCGTGGCAAGTGGGCCGTCGGTGAGCCGGCCGCCGCGGCGTCGACCGGCTCGGTGAGTTCCAGCGTTTCGCCCACGCGCGGAGCCTGCTCGGCGGAGGTGATGAAACGGGCCTGGTGTTCGTCGCGCTCCAGCATCCAGGCTCCCACGTGCCGGTCGCCGTATTGCCGGCGATACCAGAACGTGAAGGCCTGGTTGCGGCGGTCGGCGGAGAGACGGTTGACAGTGCGTTGAGCGTTGTTCATGGTGAGCACCAGCCGCGCTGCGGCACAAGCCGGGACGGGTCGGAGAGACTGCAGGGTCGCGTAGTTGATATCGGCACGCAGCAACACACGACTTTAGGGTATTGCCTTGTGGTGACAGGCGGATGAGGCGCAAGTTCGACACCAGCGGCATTGCGATCGAGCCGGCGGCGCTCGATGGATTGCAGTGGCCCGAGCTGTTCGGCCGCACGGCACCGGTCGAGGTGGAGATCGGCACGGGCAAGGGGGGCTTCCTGCTGCGGCGCGCCCTGGAGCACCCCGAGATCGATTTCCTGGGGATCGAGTGGGCCAACAAGTTCTACCGTTTCGCGGCGGATCGCATGCGCCGCTGGGGCGTGCAGAACGTACGCATGGTGCGTGCCGATGCCTCGCACTTCATCAGAATGCAATGCCCGCGCAGCTCGCTCAGCATGCTGCACGTCTATCACCCGGATCCGTGGCCCAAGAAGCGTCATCACAAGCGTCGCTTGTTTCAACCGGCGTTTGTCGAGGCGGCGGCGGCGTGTCTGGTGCCGGGGGGGCGCATCGCCGTGCAGACCGACCATGCCGAGTACTTCGGCATCATCCACGACCTGCTGACCGGGCATCCGGAGCTGGAGGAAGTCGAATTCCAGCAGGCGGCCGGTACGGACGAGCTGGAGACCAACTTCGAGGTCAAGTACCGCCGCGAGGGGCGGGAGATCTATCGCCTGGCGGTGCGGCGCCGTCAGCACGCGGGGCAGGTACGCCTTACCGGGCCATCACCACACAATAAGGCTGACAGAGAGGTGTCATCGTGCGATAATGTGCACGGTGAGCCATGAAAACGAAGAAACGGCCCAGCATCGTCAGCGTTCATCTTTCGTCGGAGTCGAAAGAGCAACTCAATGCCGTCTGCGCCGAGCGCGGCATGACGATCAAGCTGTTGCTCGGACGGCTGATCGCGTGGTTCGTCGAGCTCGACCGTACCGAGCAGTCGATCGTGCTGGGACAGGTCGAGCCGGACGACATGCGCTCCCTGGCAGAGCTGGTCCTGGAGCGCCGTCGCAGCCGCACCCGCAAGCGGGCTGGGCGCGCAACCAGCCGCAATACCAGTCGTCGTCGCTGAAGCAGTGTTGAGCGGCAGT
>CAZRSM010000186.1:0-4918 GCA_964602755.1 uncultured Planctomycetales bacterium | reverse complement strand
GAGCCGGCCGCGCAGTTCGCCGTGGTCCCGGCGGACGTCGACGGCTGAGGCCGCGGTGCGCGGTGCTTACAACTCCATGCCTGCTTTATAGTTGCGACAGCCATTCGATCTACTAGACTCCAGTTGCAGCCGCGCCGGTCGGGCTTGTCCGCAATGGCGCGGCATACGAAGTGACGCCATGAAAAGAGTCTGTCCGCGGTGCAATACGTCGAATCGCGTGGTGGCCAGGTATTGTCGGCGTTGCGGCCTGTGGCTCGAACCTCTGGCGCAGGGCGGGTCGTTGCCGCCGGGGCGCTGGCCGCATCCTGCCGCCCTGCCGCCGCCGTCCGGCTGTGCGCCGATCGAGCGGTCGGCCCAGCTATGGTGGCGCAGCGAGTCGGCCTTCGGGGGACGGACGCTGCTGCCGACCGAGGGTTTGCGCATCGCGCTGTTCAACGGGGGCTACACGCTGGAAGAAGTGGCCCTTGAGATTCTCGGCGCCGACCAGGCCGGCCGGCAGGCCTGTCGCTGCACTGAGCAGATCGAGCGTATCGAGCAGGGCCGGTTGCTGACTGTAGAGCTGCCGTCGTACGAGATTCAGCGGCCGCTGCGGGCGCTGCGGTTGCGGCTTCTCGCGGCGCGCTTCGCGGAAGACTGGTAATCGTCGCGCAGACCTTTACGAAGGAGGTATGCCATGAACGCAACTGGAGCTCAACTGCTGGGTCAGGTCGAGGGGGCCGTTGGCATCGCGTTGCTGGCGGTATGGGGGGTCTTTTTTCTGATAGTGTTCTTCAGTGGCCTGTTCACGGTGGGCCAGCAGACGCGGGCGATTATCGAACGCTTCGGCAAGTTCCACAAGATCGCCGGGCCGGGGTTGAACTTCAAGCTGCCGCTGATCGACCGAGTGGCCGGGCGGGTGACGCACCGCGTGCGCGAGCTGGAGATCACGGTCGAGTCGAAGACCAAGGACGACGTGTTCGTCGACGTGCTGATCGCGGTGCAGTTCTACGTGCGCGAGACCGACGACGCCACCTGGGCCGCGCACTATCGCCTGATGAACCCGCAGCAGCAGATCGCCTCGTATGTCTTCGACACGGTGCGGGCGCTGGTGCCCGAGATGCCCGTGGACCACGTCTTCTCGGAAAAGGAGCGCATCGCCCAGGCCGTCAAGGAGCGGTTGCAGGACACCATGGAGCAGTTCGGCTACACGATCCTGCAGGCACTGGTCAATGACATTCAGCCCGACGCCGAGGTGAAGCGGGCCATGAACAAGGTCAACGCCAGCGCCCGGCTGAAGGAGGCCGCCAAGAACGAGGCCGAGGCCAAGAAGATCCGCACCATCGCCGAGGCCGAGGCCGAAGCGCGGGCCAAGGAACTGCAGGGCGTGGGCATCGCCCGGCAGCGGCTGGCCATCGCCCGCGGGCTGAAGGAGTCGGTCGAGGCCTGCGCCGAGGCCGGCATCTCGCCGCACGAGGCCACCAAGATGGTCCTGCTGACGCAGCACTACGATTCGGTCACCGCCGTCGGCGCGCGTGCCAAGGCCACGGTGATGATGGTACCCTATGCACCCACGGGCATGAGCAGCGTGGGCGACCAGATCATGCAGGCCCTGCTGGCCAAGGACGAGATGGGGCCGCCGCCGACGCCCGGCCGCCACAAGCCTGCGCCGCCGGCGCCGCCGGCCGGCAAGTAGCCGGCTCGCGTGAGCGGCGGGCGCAGCACCGGAGGCACGCTGATGGACAGTCCGCGAGAACTGGGCGCGGCGCTGCCGCGCCTGGTCGATGCGATCGTCGAGAGCTACCTGAGCGAGCCGCGCACGCAGTACGTGGACAAGCGCCATCTGCCGTCGCGCGACGGCATCCGGCTGGTCTGCGACCTGCTGCTGGAGCTGACCTATCCCGGCTTCGTCGGCCGCCAGGACCTTACGCGCCACAACATCGGCTACCACGTGGGCGAACTGCTGCCGCGCTTGTGGCGCGAACTGTGCACGCAGATCAGGCAGTGCCTGTGCCACGCGGCCGAGGAGCAGGACCGGCTCGACGACGGCGAGTGCCACCGGGAAATGGCAGTGGAGATCGCCGGGGCGTTCTTCGAGCGCATCGCGGCGATCCGGGCCATGCTGGCCGAGGACGTACAGGCCCACTACGACGGCGATCCGGCCGCCGCCAGCACTTCCGAGATCATCCTGGCCTACCCCGGCATGCTGGCAGTCACCATCTACCGCTACGCCCACGAGCTCTACCGCCTCGAAGTGCCGCGCATGCCGCGCATCATGACCGAGCACGCCCACCAGCTCACCGGCATAGACATCCACCCCGGGGCGCGCATCGGCCGCAGTTTCTGCATCGACCACGGCACCGGCGTAGTGATCGGCGAGACCACCGAGATCGGCGACAACTGCAAGATCTACCAGGGCGTCACGCTGGGGGCCTTGTCGTTCCCCAAAGACCAGCGCGGCCGGCTCATCCGCGGTCACAAGCGCCACCCCACCGTCGGCGACAACGTCACCATCTACGCCAACGCCACCATCCTCGGCGGCGATACCGTCATCGGCGACGGGGCCGTCATCGGCGGCGGCGTATTCCTCACCCGCAGCGTGGCCCCCGGACACCAGATCAGCCTGGCGCCGCCGGTACTGCGCATCCGGCCGCCGCGTCCGCCGGCCGGCGAAGGGCCGCCGCGGCCGGACGAGTTCGTGCCCGACTACAGCATTTGAACACTGCCGCGTCTTGGGCGATCGCCACGGTGCGGTTAAGATCCCGCGACGTGGCCGAATGCGGGCCGACGGCGCGCCCGCGGCACTGATTTGGTGTCGTCCGTTTCAAACGCCGGCGATTACCTGGAGGACATTCGTGAGACGCTTGGTTCGCGACAGCAGGCGGTATGGGCTCGTACTGGCGACGTGGCTGGTGGTGGCGTGCGGGGGCTGTCCGACAGCGGTGGACGACGCCGTGCCGGGGCAGTTCGTTTCGATCACCGAACACGGCTTCGACAAGCAGGACAACGCCCGCGACTTCAACGACTATCCGTGGTCGATGGCGTACTTCACCGCCGACGGCGCCGACCAGGGCTTTCTCTATGTCGGCACCGGCAACAGCATCATCAACATCGCGCTGGGACGCTTCGGTCTGGATCCCGGCGTGTGGCCGCTGTTCCGGCCGCCCGAGATACGCCGCTACCGCCCCGACCTGGGACCTGAGCAGTGGGAAAAGGTGCTCGACTATCGCGACGTCGAGACCGGGCCCGACTGGCAGACCTCCGGCTTTCGCGGCATGGCGGTGTATCGGTCCGCGGCCGACGGCACGAGCTGGATCTACGCCGGCACGTTCGGCAACCAGCCGGCCCTGTGGCGCAGCAGTACCGGCGACGCCGGCTCGTGGGAACGGGTCTGGTCGAGCCCGCTGGAAGGTTCGATCCGGTCGCTGACGGTGCACAACGGCTGGCTGTACTTCGCGGTCTCGCACGAGTCGGGCAAGCAGCGCCATCCCGGCGAGATATACGCCACCGACGGCCAGCAGTTCCGCACGGTGGTCGACGACGGCCTGGGCAACCCCTTCAACTGGGGCATCTTCTCGCTGGCCAGCTTCAACGGCTATCTCTACGCCGGCACCTTCAACCGCGAACAGGGCTACGAGCTGTGGAAGCTCGAAGGCCCGGACGGCGCCGCGCCGCAGCGCGTCGTGGCCGGCGGCGGCTCGGGCGCCTACAACCACAGTACCACGCAGATGGTCGTCTTCGGCGACCACCTCTACGTGCCCGCGCTGGTCTACGTGGGCTACAACCACAACGGCATCCCGATCTTCAAGGCCGCCGACATGGTACGACTGGACGCCGACGACAATCTGGAAGTCGTCATCGGGCCGGGCTCGATCAGCGGGCTGGACTCGGGCTTCGGCGACCAGTCCAACGCCTACCTCTGGTCGATGGCCGTGCACCAGGGCCGGCTCTACTGCGGCACCTGGGATTCCAGCGCCGAGATATCGCTGGCGATCCGGCGCTGGCCGCTGGTGCTCCAGAACCTGCCCGCCATCATCAAGGGCCTGTTGCGCGTCAAGCCGCGCCCCGGACCGCTCGATCGGGTCTTCGGCATCGGCGCCGAGCTGTACGTATCCGACGACGGCGTCAACTGGCAGCGCGTCTTCAACGACGGGCTGGGCAATCCCGATAACTACGGCGTACGCAACATGCTCTCGGTCGGCGACGTGCTCTACATCGGCATGGCCAACCCCGTCGACGGCCTGGAAATCTTCGAGATGCGCTAGACCGGCTCACCACCAGACCATCTGCGTCGGCTACGGCGGGGCGGCCACCAGCGCCCCCCGTCGGGGGCCTGCGCTGCGCGGCAACTGAGGGGGGCGCAAAAAAGAAGGAGCAGGCAGCGACGACCGGGGTGTTCGGGCCGAAGGGAAGGGGGGTCGCCGCTTAGCAGCCTGCTCCTGTTCTGTTACACATATACATCAGAGCAAGTATCGTGCCAGAACGCAAGGCCCTTTTGCGGGTCGCAGGCGAAGTTTTCAAGATTATTCAGCCCCAGCCCCTGCGCGGTTTGGCGGGACCGGTGCGGCTTTTGGCGCAGCGCCCGCGGAAACACGCCGGCGGGCCTTGATTCCGGCCTGATGCGGGCCTAATCTTGGAACGCTGGCCGGTTCCCGCCCCGCACGTCACGCGAGGTGCCCGGCGCCGACGTAGCTCAATGGCAGAGCACGGCTTTCGTAAAGCCGGGGTTGTGGGTTCGACTCCCACCGTCGGCTTTTTCCTTGCGCCCGGCGGGCCGGCCCCGGGGGCTCCTTCCGCCAGGCGCGTCCACAATCCGCCGTCAGGCGCCGTAATCCGCCAGCAGCAGCCCCAGGTCCGCCAGGTCGACACAGCCGCTGGCGTCGATGTCGGCCGCGGGCACGAACGCGGGGTCGCCCGCGCAGGTGTTGTACGCCGCCAGCAG
>CAZRSM010000185.1:0-2298 GCA_964602755.1 uncultured Planctomycetales bacterium | reverse complement strand
TCGCGCCGCAGGCGCGGCAGACCCGCCGGCACGGGAAAGTCGCTGCCCAGCAGCAGCTTGCCATGCAGCTCGGGCCGGGCGGCCAGGCGGCGCAGAAAGCCCACCTTGCCCCAACTGGCCAGAGCCGAGATGTCGGCATAGAGCGGCGCGTCGGCGAATTCGCCCGCCAGCGCCGCCAGCAGGGCCTCGAAGTCGTCGCGTCGGCCCCAGGGCGTCGGCGGCGTGGCGACGTGGGCCACGATCGTAGTGGGCATGTTCCCCTCCCGGCGCAGTTGGCGCAGCACCTCGAGCAGCGGGCCGATCGAGACGTAGCCGGGATGATTGGTGGCCAGCGTGAACTCGCCGTTGTAGTGCACCAGCAGCGCCAGCCCCAGCTCGGCGCAGCGGCGCATCACGGCCCGGGTGCGCGGATCGAACACGTCGATGTTCTGGTGCAGCGGTATCCACTTGAGCAGGCACGCGCCCGCCGCGAACACCTCGTCGATCAGGGCCGGCGCCTGCGGGCGGTAGGGGTGCACGGAAGCCCCGAACAGAAACCGCTGCGGGTGCCGCCGGCACAGCGCGCGGATGAGCGTATTGGAAGTGTAGATGTCGCTGCCCGGCACTCCGGCACGTTGCGGCCAGTCGGCGGCGCGGCCGTCGTCGTAGTGATAGCGGTCGAACGCCAGCAGCACGATGCGCTGCACCGGCCCCGAGGCCAGCAGATGCCGCTCGTAGAAGCGCTGCAGTTCGCTGTCGAGCGCCGCCGGCTCGCGCGCCGCCAGTCCCAACGCCCGGCGGGCCAGCCGCCAGCTCGGGCGCCGCAGGCAGCGCGGCGATACGCACGAATCGAACTGCTCTCCGGCGGCCGTGTGGGCCGGCTCGAACGAAAAACGCTCCAGCGCGGGGTCGGCCGGGCGCCGCACGAGCGCGTAGTGGCAGTGTACGTCGATGATCATCGCTGCTCCGGCTGCCGCTCGGCCGGCGGCTGGGCCAGGTCGTGTTCGTGCTGCGCCCAGCGTGCCAGGTCTTCGGCCAGGTTCATCGGCGGCTCGGCGCCGCGGGTCGGCAGAGTCTCGCCCGCCGGCGCTCCGGCCGCCGCCCTGCGCACCAGCACCCACACCAGCACCAGCGCCGCAACCACGGCCACCATCACGCCCGCCAGCCAGCGATTGTGAGCCGCGGGCCGAGCGGCGGTTTGCGTGATGCTCAGCGGTGCGTCGCCGACCAGCAACAGTGCCGGTCGCAGGCGCCTGTCGCGGTCGTAATACTGCCTGACCATCACGAAACGGGCCCTGAGTCGCACGACCGAGCCGACCGGGATGTCGCCGCCGGGCTCGGTGAGGATCACGGTCGCCGCCACGGGCTGCTGGCGGTCGTACAGTTCGAGCTGGGATACGGTTCCGATCCACGCCCAGCGCGGCTCGAGCAGGCGCCAGGACTTGTTGCGGCCGACGATGCCCTCGATGGTAACGGCCCGCCCGCGGAACTCGGCCGGTCGCTCGAGCAGATCACGCCAGTCGGTGACCTGCTGCGCTGCCTCGCCATCGGTCGGCACGCCGACGCGCTTCACCCAGGCCAGCACGGCGTAAAAGCCCGGCTGCGAAAAGCTCAACTCGAAGTCACGCACCTGCTCCAGCGCCTCAGCGACCTCGGGCGGCAACGCGCCGGCCGCTGGCACGTCGCCGGTCGTCACGTTGCTCGGCATCGGGTGGTCAGGCGAGCTGCTGGCCGGCTGACTGGCCGGGTTGGGCTGTGCCACCACCAGCGCAGGCCAGCAGACCGCCGACACGGCAAGCACGAGCACGACCGTGCCAGCGCGAAACCACCCGCAGAGACGGCAGCCAACCGTCGAGCCTTTGAGGCACAGGTATCGACACATCGTGGCGTTATTGTAGCCGTTGATCGGTCTGATTTGCCCTCGCCGGCTCAGGCGAGGAAAACTGCCTGGTCCGCCCGGCGCGCGTGCCGCGGAACTCCCCTCCCTTTCAGGGCATAGGTGTCTACACATCTATCCGGTATCGAGGAAGGGGATGGCTTTGAGGGCGAGGTCGCGGAGTTGGCGGAGATCGCCGTCGCAGGCTTCCAGCAGGTCCAGGATCGGCAGCAGCACCAGCAGGCCCGCCAGCAGGGCCGGCGCCGTGACCGGACGCCGGCGGGAGGTCTGCCGGCCGCTCGGGCGTATCAGCACTCGCTTCAGCTCACGACCCTCGACGCTCTCGTTACGCTCCAGTTCCCACACGACCACGCAAGCCATCGCCACCACCAGCAGCCGGCGGGCGATCGCCATACCGCTCTGCTGCTGCCAGTGCTCGATCT
>CAZRSM010000184.1:0-12174 GCA_964602755.1 uncultured Planctomycetales bacterium | reverse complement strand
CACCAGCCCGCCGGCCTCGCCGAGCTGGTACGTCAGCGGTTCACCCAGCGGTTCGACGCCGCCGGAGAAGAAGTCGGCCAGCGTGGCTTCGATCACCGGCTGGCCGTCGAGCACGATGCGCAGCCGACCCTGGGGCTGGTCGCACCAGATGCGTGTCAGGACGCCGGGGCCGTCGATGCGGGCGGCCAGTTGCCAGTCGTCCTGCGAGGCCAGGAAGTGGCCGCTGTCGTCGTTGGAGGCCCAGTTGACGTAGCGCCCGTCGGCGATTTCGGCCTGTTTGCGGTCGTAGCTGGAAAACAGCCCCACGCGCAACCCGGCCGGCGGTGGGGTCGTCAGGCGATCCAGGTCGACCAGGCGCATCAGCAGGTCGGCCTGGGTGATGGTCTGGGCACTGGCGGCCGTTGCGACCCAGACCGTCACGAGAATGGTCAGCGGGCGAGACACGGATGGGCACCTCCCGCGGCGCCCGACGGCTCGGGCCGGCGGACGCCGTCTACACGTTGAACTTGACCGTCATCAGGTCGCCGTCCTGGACGACGTAGTGCTTGGGTTCCAGCCGCACCTTACCGGCGGCCTTGGCAGCCTTGAGCGAGCCGGCGGCCCGCAGATCCTCGAACGCGACCGTCTCGGCCCGGATGAAGCCGCGCTGCAGGTCGGAATGGATTCGGCCGGCGGCCTCGACGGCGGTCGTGCCCTTGGGGATGGCCCAGGCGCGGACCTCGTTCTCGCCGCCGCCGGTGAAAAAGACGATCATCCCCAGCGCGTCGAAGCAGGCGCGGATGATGCGGTCGCGGGCCAGGGAGAGGATGCCGTATTCCTCCATGAATGCCGGTCGATCCTCGCGGTCCATCTGGATGATCTCGGCCTCGATTTCGGCGCAGACGCTGATAATCGTGGCGGCGTGGGGGTCCTCCACCGGCGGCTGGCGGCCGATGCGGTCCTCGGACACGTTGGCGGCGACGATGTAGGGCTTCTGGGTCAGAAACCCGAAGCTGCGGAGCATCTTTTCGTCGTCGCCGGGCTGGACGACGTCGCGCACCGGGCGCTCGTTTTCGAGCGCCTCACGGCACTTGCGCAGCAGCTCCAGCTCGTGCTTCTGCCGGTCGCGCTCCTTGGTGGGCTTGGAGACGGCTTTTTCGAGTTTTTCTATGCGATTATCGCAAATGAGCAGATCGGCCAGCAGCATTTCTTCGCGGATCTCGCGCAGGTCGCGTTGCGGGTCGATCGAATCGCCGCGGATCGGGACGGCCTGCGACTCGAAGGCCCGCAGGATGATCACCAGGGCATCGGACTGGCGCAGAGTGGGCAGGTGTTTGGCCAGGCCGGCCTGGGCGCTGTCGCCTTCGGCGCTGCCGGGCAGGTCTACGAAGTCGATCGAGGCCTCGGTGCGCTTGCGGGGTTTGAAGAGTTGTTCGAGCCATTCGAGCCGAGGGTCGGGTACCTTGACGGTGGCCAGATTCTCCTCGGCGACTTTCAGATGGTCGGCGGGGATGCCCGATATAGCTCTGAAAAGCGTGGTCTTGCCGCTGAACGGGAAGCCGACGATCGCTACGCGCATGTTCGCCTCTCGCAACAGGTTGCAGGTGGGCCGGCGCCGCGATTGTGAGGCCAGCCCGGCTGGCTATACTAGCCGGACATTCAGGAAGCGCGTAGATTCCTGGTGAAGTCGAACCTCGAATGGCCGCGAGGCCGCGTGGTGAGCCTGCGATGATGCGAACCAGCCTGACGATTCTTCTGCTGGCCGGACTGGTGCTGGCCGGTTGCGGGCAGACCGAGTTTCCCAACGCCTTCGACGTGATCCTGCAGGACGTCGACGACGTGATCAACAACGGCTCGCTCGACCCGCAGCAGAAACGCAACGTCCTGGCCTCGTGGGGAATAGACGAAGTCACCATCAACGGCCTGCTGCGCGACGAACGCCTGGCCAACCAGTTCGGCGGCAGCCTCGAGTCGGCCATCGGGAAGGTCAGCGGCGGGCAGATGTCGACCCTGACGCCCGACGAGGTGCAGTATTACGGCGACGCGAGCGACGTGACCACCTACCCCGACGACGAGGCCCAGGCGATAGTCGATTTCTTCGAGCGGTACGGGATCGATACGCCCGACGACCTGACGGCCTTTCTGGGCGATCCGGCCAACGAGCTGCCCGAGGAGATCGACCAGACCAACCTCGAAGAAGTGTTCATCAACACCAGCATCGACACGGTGCGGGACAAGCTGCCATGACGGCCGGGCCGACCCATAAAGCGCGGCCGGCCGATTGCCGATGAAAACAGGGACGTACGGGGTTGTTGCTCGAATATCAGGAGGACACGCGATGAAAACACGTGGGCTGGTGATGGTTGCCGCGGCGGCAGCGGTCTGCACGCTGATCACGGGCTGCATGTTCGCCCAGCCGGTGGAGAACGAGGTCACGTGGGCCATGAAGGCCGCCACCAATCAGTTGACCAGCACGACGCCGCGCGAATGGCAGGCCATCGTCGAAGTGGTCGACCAGGCCGTGCCGGAGGCCGACATCACGCTCACCGACGAGCAGGCCCAGGCGATAGTTGACTTCATCCAGGCCAACGACCTGAACTCGATCCAGGAAATCGTCGAGCTGGTGCAGCGGGTCCAGCAGGATCCCTCGCTGATCGACGAGCTGGTCATCCCCGACAGCGTGATGCAGCTCTTCGGCGACTACGATTTCGGCGCCGCCGTCGAGGGCTTCATCAACAGCCAGAGCTGACCGCGGCAACATCGAATACCACACTCCGCGCGGGTCGCCGGCGCCGCGGCGCCGGGCGACCCGCGGTGTGTACGGTGGAGCGCCGTCCACGCGCACCGGCGGCGCAGCCGCGACGCCTGCGTCGCGCCGCAAGCCGCCAATCGCTACTGTGAATCCGCCTCGGCCGTTTCGGGGGGTTCCTGCCACACGACGCGCGGGGCATCGCCCCACAACCCGTCCAGGTCGTAGTAGGCGCGGTGCTCGGCGTCGAACAGGTGGATGATCACGTCCACGTAGTCGGCCAGCAGCCACGATGCCGACGGCGTGTCGGAGATCCCCAGCGGTCGGCGGCCCACCGACTCGGCATGCTCCTCGATGTGCTCGAGCACTGCGTGCATCTGCCGTTCCGACGTTCCGGTTCCGATAACGAAGTAGTCGGCGATACT
The DNA here is from genome assembly GCA_964602755.1 of uncultured Planctomycetales bacterium. Lineage (GTDB taxonomy): Bacteria > Planctomycetota > Phycisphaerae > UBA1845 > Fen-1342 > JALSRY01. The sequence goes on along the minus strand of CAZRSM010000184.1, from coordinate 9,021 downwards.
GCTCAAGCCGCGCAGGTCGATCACCACCACGTCGGTCGTCTTGTCCGCGGCGGCGATGCGCGCCACGGCGCAGGCAAACGCCCGCGCGTCGTCGCGCTCAGCCGAGCGGTCGGGCCTTCTGGAAGGTCGCGTCTCGGACATGGCGGCATTGTAGGCGCCGGCGGCCGCCAAGGCGATACGTCGGAGCCTCAGCCGGTCGGATCGACGTCCCGCGCCAGGTCGAGCGGGCCCAGGTCGTCCTCGACCGCCGACAGGATGGCATTGGACTCGATCAGTTGCCGGATGGCCTCGATGTCGGGGTAGAGCACGCGGTCGTCTTTCAGCGGCGGCACTTTCTGGCGGATCAGCTCGTAGGCGATGCGCGTGCCGCGGCCGGGCTGCTTGCCGGGGTAGAACTCGAAGGCCTGGGCGGCGGCCATCATCTCGATCGCCAGCACGGTGCGTACGTTGCGCAGTATCTCGGTGCACTTGCGCACCGCGATCGGCCCCATGCTGACGTGGTCTTCCTGGTCGGCCGAGACGCTGATCGAATCGACACTGGCCGGGTGCGAGAGCACCTTGTTCTCGGAGACCAGCGCCGCGGCGGTGTACTGGGCGACCATCAGGCCGGAGTTGAGACCCTTGCCCTCGACCAGAAAATCGGGCAGCCCCGAGAGCACCGGGTTGAGCAGGCGGTTGGTGTGCCGCTCAGAGAGGTTGGCGATCTCCGACATCGCGATGCACAGATAGTCGACCGCCAGCCCCACGCCCTGGCCGTGGAAGTTGCCCGCCGCGAAATACTGCTGCTCGTCGGGGAAGAACAGCGGATTGTCGGCGGCGGAATTGGCCTCCGTGGTGATCACCGAGCGGACGTATTCGAGGGTGTCGAGCGACGGCCCGATGACCTGCGGCGTACAGCGCAGGCTGTAGCCGTCCTGAACCCTGCCCGTGCGGTCGGCCATGATCTGGCTGTCGGCGAAGAGCCGGCACAGATTGCCGGCGACTGCGAACTGCCCGCGGTGCGGACGCACGCGATGCACCGGCGGCCAGAAGGGTCGCTCGACCGCCCGCAGCGCATCGAGCGTCATGGCCGCGGCGATCATGGCGTTCTTGAGCACGCGTTCGGCATCGTAAACCAGCAGCGCTGCTCCGCCGGTCATGATCTGCGAGCCGTTGATCAGGCCCAGCCCCTCTTTGTAGGTCAGATCGAGCGGCTCGATGCCCGCCGCCCGCATGGCCTCGGCGCCCGACATGAGCTTGCCGTCGTAGAACGCGCGGCCCTCGCCGATGGCCACCTCGGCGAACTGCGAAAGCGGCGAGAGGTCGCCGCTGACGCCCAGCGAACCCTTCTCCTGGATGTAGGGCACCACGCCCTTGTTGATCATCGCGATCACGGTATCGACCAGCTTCTCGCGTACGCCCGAGTATCCTTTGGCCAGCGTGTTGGCCCGCAGCAGCATGCCGGCCCGCACGACGTCGGGCGGCTGGGGGTTGCCGGTGCCGGCCGAGTGGCTGTAGATGATGCGCCGCGAAAGCTCGGCGCTCTGCTCGGGCGAGATGCGGATGCGGGCGAACTCGCCGATGCCGGTGGTGACGCCGTAGATGGCGATGCCGTCGGCCACGCACTTCTCCAGACAGGCGCGCGAGGCGCGGATACGCTCGCGGGCCTCGGGGGAGACGTCGACGACTGCACCCTGGCGGGCAACGGCGGCGATCTGTTCGATGGTGAGGGAGTTTCCGTCCAGAATCACCTGCATGGCTGATCCTCTCCGGATTGTCTGTTTGAGGGCAGGGCTGCCGACGCCGGCCGCGTGCCGACCACCGCTCTCGGCGCCGCGCAGGATGCGGCATTATAGCCAGAGCGGCCGGGGCTGACACGCGCTGCGGGCGGGCTTTCGTCGCGGCCGGATTGCTCGTAGCCTGTAGCGCCGAACCGTGCGGGCCGGACGGCCCGCTGGCGCCAGTTGCCACCCCCCAGGAGGCCGCAGGTGAAAGAGCTTTTCGGACGCGACAAGGCGATCGTGGCCATGATTCACGTCGGAGCGCTGCCCGGCACGCCCCGCAGCGGAACGGACGTCGGCCGGCTGTGCCAGCAGGCTGCCCGCGAGGCCGAGTTGTACACCCGCGCCGGCGTCGACGGCCTGATGATCGAGAACATGCACGACGTGCCGTATCTGTGCGAGCAGGTCGGGCCGGAAATCGTGGCGTCCATGACGGCCGTCGGGCTGGCCGTGCGGGCGGCCAGCGACAGGCCGCTGGGCGTGCAGGTGCTGGCGGCGGCCAACCGCGAGGCCCTGGCGGTGGCCCAGGCGTGCGGCGCCGCCTTCGTGCGGGTCGAGAATTTCGCCTATGCCCACGTGGCCGACGAAGGGCTGATGGCGACGGCCCAGGCCGGTCCCTTGCTGCGCTATCGTCGCCAGATCGGTGCCCAGCACGTCCGCATCATCGCCGACGTCAAGAAGAAACACTCCAGCCATGCCATTACCGCCGACGTGGACCTGGTCGAAGCAGCCCGCACGGCCGAGTTCTGCGGGGCCGAGGGCATCGTGGTCACGGGCAGCGCCACCGGGCGGCCGACCGACCCCGACGAGCTGCGCGCGGTGCGCTCGGCGGTCGGTGTGCCGGTGTGGGTGGGATCGGGGGTGACGCCCGACAACCTGCCGCTCTTGTGGCCGCACGCCGACGTGCTGATCGTGGGGTCGTATTTCAAACGCGAGGGACGCTGGTTCAACGAGCCGGACGCGCGCCGCGTGGAGCGCCTGCTGGCCGCCGCGGCCGAGCTGGGGCACCAGAAATGAGCAGGGGCCGAGCGTGAGCGACACAGGGCGCCAGGGGCGCGTACACGTGATCTGCGGACCGATGTTCGCCGGCAAGACCGCGCGGCTGATCGAGCGGCTGCATGCGGCGCAGCAGCAGGGGCGCCCGGTGGTGGCCTTCAAGCACGCCGACGACGTGCGCTACAGTCCCGGGGCGTTGGCCACGCACGATCGACGCCGTTTCGCGGCCGTGCCGGTGCGCGACGTGGAGACCATCAGGCAGCGGGTCGGCTCGGCGGAGGTGGTGGCGATCGACGAGGGGCAGTTCTTCGGGCCGGCCCTGGTCGAGTTGTGCCGGGAGCTGCGGGCGGCCGGGCGGACGGTGATCGTGGCCGGCATCGACTACAACGCCTGGGGTCAGCCTTTCGAGCCGATGCCGCAGCTCAAGGCCGTCGCCGACGAGGTGGAAGTGCTGACCATTCCGTGCACGGTGTGCGGGCGCCCGGCGCGGTTTTCGCAGCGCATGTCGCCGCCCGAGGGCCGCGACATGGTCGGCGGCCCGGGGCAGTACGAGCCGCGTTGCGAGCGGTGCTTCGAGCCGCTGGACGCGCGGCGCTATCCGCCGCGGTAGGGGGGCGGTCGCTCGCGCCGGCGCGCAAAGCCCCGCAGGGTGGGCATGGCCCGCCAGCCGACCGGCGGCTCGCAGGGGCGACGAATGAAGAATGGCGAATGCCGAATGGCGAATTGTCGGGCAACGTGCATGACACGGCTGTCCGTCGGCGGCCCGCATTCGCTGGCTCTGACCCCCCTGTAGTCCCCCCTGGAAGGGGGGACGGTTGATACGAGAGGGACGAAGGGACGCAGGGACGAAGGGACGCAGGGACGAAGAGACGGAGTAGCTGGCGCTCTTGGCGTCTTGGCGGTCTCTTGGCGTCTTGGCGGTCTCTTGGCGCTCTTGGCGGTTCTCTCGGTACTCTCAGGGCTGTCACTCTTGGGGGCGTGGCTTACTCGGCGGTCAGTCGCAGAAATGCGGCGATGGCCTGTTCGTGATAATCAGGGTTGTCGCGCAGGCCGGCATGACCGCCGTCGGGGGCCTCGATGAACTGCTCGATGGTGGCGCCGTACTCGCGGACGATGCTCTCGGCGTTGTGCATCTGCTCACACTGCTCGGTGCCCCAGAACTCGTCCTGCATGCCGCAGTACATGAAGAAACGGCTGCCGGCGAAGGGTTGTGAGCCGTAGAGGCCATTGCTGAGGTCTTCGAAAAAGGGACGACCGCCGTCGACCGGTACACCGCCGGAATGGCTGATGGTCAGCGCGAAGTAGTCCGTGCCGGCCTGGCGATCGTAGAAAGTGACCTCGTAGCTGATGGCCGCCCCGCGGCTGAAGCCGCTGTAGGCCGCCCGGTCGGGCTCGGTGGCGTAATGCTGTTGCATGTACTGTAGCGCCAGCGACAGCAGCGCGTATACCTCGTCCGGTTCGAGGTAGTAGTCACTGGCGGGCAGCCACCACTGGACGGCCAGCAGCGCATAGCCGTGTTGCCGGGCGGGGTCGAGCTCCTGATCTATCTCGGCATAGGCGCTGCCACGCGAGCCGTGGGCCAGCGTAAGCACCCGCCGAACGGAGCCGGACTGATAGCCCTCGGGCACCCACAAGACGAAGAAGGTCTGAATCGCGGGGACGTCCACGACGCGCGCACCGGCGTCGATCACGGCCTGGTAGTTGGGGGAGTCGCGGTAGATGCCCAGGCTGTCGACGGTGCTTTCCACCAGTTCGGCCGCATCGTCGAGCGCGCTTACCGAAGGCACGCCGACAGGGGCCGCGGTACCAGGTGCGGCGGCACGTTGACAGCCTGCGAAACAGAGGGCCGACGCGATTGCGAGTGAGGCTGCGACGGGTAGCGCTTTCATTGCAGTGATCCCCCGCTTGCTCGCTGCGTCCCGGGGGGGCGGTCCTGCGCGCGGCGAAGACCGTCCCGGGCGCCCGACTCGCCGCAGGCCGCTGGCCAGGCTGGCGCGTTGCCGCCGCGCTCCAGGCCGCTGTTGTCCGACCGTCAGCGCCTGACGTGGATCTTGATCTTGATCTCCTCGCCGCTCTGGGTCTTGATGGCCCGGATCTCGCTGCCGACCGGCACCACGAAGATCAGGCCCACGATGGCGTCGTCCTGCTCGCTGATTTCGCGGCGGTCGATTTCCTTGAAATCGAGCATGTGCCTGTAGGTCGGGTCTCCGGGGTCGTCCGGGTCGCCGTTGAAGAACAGCTCGATGTACTCCTGGTTGTTGCGCTTGACGATGGCATAGTAGCCGGCCAGCCAGTGGCGGTTGGCGGCGGTATCTTCGGCGTAGTACTGCTTGAGCTGGCCGACGAAGTTGAAGACATCGCCCACGATCGTGCGGGCCTTCTTGGGCTTGTAACGCACCTGCACGATGCGCTTGTTCTCCGGAGCGTGGAAGACCTTGATCGCGGGGATCTTCTCGTCCTGGGCTTCCAGGGCGCTGCGCCGACCGAAGATGCGGCCGGAGACGAGCTGTTCTCCGTCGATCCTGGCGTCGGCGCCCTGCACGGTCCGGCGCCGCATGGGGAACGGCAGGCGGTTGTTCTGTCGGCTGCCGCTTTCGAGGATGCTGGCGAAGGAGGCCTTGTGCTTGGTCTTGGTCTCCTCGCCGGCCAGCGTGAGCACGATCTCGGGGGGCTCCTCGAGCATCTGGCCCACCTCGGCCCGGGCGAAACGCCGATACTCGACGAAGCTCGGCTGGAACTCCTCATCGACCTCGAAGTAGGCGTAGATCGGCACGTTGCCGCTGGCCGGGATGGCGAAGTTGCTGTCGGGGTCGACGATGCGCAGGGCGCCTTTGAGATGCTCGTCGGCGTTGGCCAGCGCGCGGGGGTAGTACTGTTGCGGCTGCTCGCCGGCGCGCCCCACCAGGCGGATCATGGTGGGGCGGAAGACGTGCGTCAGGCTGCGTTTGTCGCGGTCGGCGGAGGGTTTCTTGAGGATGACCTTGACGCCGATGAGCTTCTTGCCGGGCGCGGGCTTCAGCACCTGCCGCTCGTATTCGAGCGAGGACTTGTTGGCGCTGGGCACGTTGGTGGCGTAGCGCCCGTCGAGCGGTTCCTTCTGCAGCCACCAGCCCTCGGTGGCCAGGCCCTTGAGAAAGCCGTCGCCGATCTTCTTGTCGCGGTAGGGGGCCGGCGAGGACTCGGGCTGCACGGTGTTGGAGGTGTAGTAGACCGCGTCCACGAAATCGGGATAGACGGCCGTGAAAGGTGTGTCGCCGCTGAAAGCCCCGTCGAGCAGCAGGTTGACCAGCGCGATGGTGAATTCGTCGCTGCGCGTCCACAGGTGGCGGCGTTCGAACTTGACCATGAAGGGGTGCTCGTCGTCGCGCTCCTCGGCGATGCGCTCGTAGCGCACGAAGCCCAGCACGCGCGACTCCTGCGCCGTGCGCACCGGCAGCAGCATGATCGCGATGACACCCACCCCCACGAAGATCTGAGCGTTGAAGAAGCCCAACAGTGCCGCGCCGCCCCAGTCGAGCGCCGCCGGGAGACGCACGTTGCCGCGGACGTAGTTGTCGGCCAGCGTGCGCAGCACGGCCACGGCGACGATGAACAGGCCGATCAGCGCGCAGGGAGCGGCGTACGCCGGGTGCAGGCCGAGGGTGCCGGTCAGCAGGTCGGTGACCTTCTCGTAGTAGCCGAAAGCCACCGCCAGCCCCATGATGCTGCAGAACAGGTTGATGATGCCGCTGAAGAAGCCGAAGACCGACTGCATCAGCACGATCGCCAGCACCATCAGCAGTGCGATTACGTTGAGTACCATCGTGAGCAACTCCCGTCGTCAGGCAGCGCTGGGCTTGTCGGAGCCGGAGGCCGCGGGCTTCCTGCGGGCCGGCTTGTCGCCGCCGGTGCGCGGCGGTCGGGTGACCCGCACGACTTCTTCGATGCTGGTTGTGCCCTGCAGGACCTTCTGCAGGGCCGGCTGCTGGAGGCTCAGGCCGCCTTGGCGGGCCGCGGCGGCCTTGATCTCGGTCAGCGACCCGCTGGCGATGGCCTTCTGCATTTCCTCGTCGACTCGCAGCACGGCGAAGACCGCGGTGCGTCCCAGGTAGCCGGTGCCGTGGCAGGCCTGGCACAGGATGGGGTTGCCGCGCTTGTCGTACTGCGGCTCCGGCGGCTTGTAGAGCACCGTGTCGGGCGGCATGTTGATGCGCTGCAGCGTGGCCGGGTCGGGCTTGTAGGGCGTCTTGCAACTGTCGCACAGCTTGCGGATCAGCCGCTGGTGGGTGACCAGGATCAGGCTGCGGGCCAGCAGCTTGGCGTCGCCGACCATGCCTGCCCAGCGCCGCAGGGCGTCGAGCGAATCCAGCGCGGGCAGGGCCACATAGATGATCTGCTTGCGCGAAGCGGCGGTGCTGGCGATCGGGCCGATGCCCTTCTCGCGCACCTCGGGCAGTACGATCACGTCGGGATCGGTACGGATGACGCGCTGCAACTCGTCGGCGAAGGCCTTGTCGGCCTCGGGCTTGAAGACGTGCCGCGTGATGTTGAACAGCTCCAGCTCCGGATCGTACTCGATCATCTGGATGTTCTGGAGGAAGGCGTCGTGGCTGCGGGCGAAGCTGTAGACCGTGGTGGTCAGGCCGTTCTTGGGGGGCGCCGACAGCAGTATCACGCCGTGCTCGGAATACATCGCGTCGCGCACGACCGCGAGCTGCTCGTCGGTGAAGCCCAGGTCGCCGACCTTGAAGTTCTTTTCTTCGCCGATGATCCGCAGGGTGAGCTTCTCGCCGGCGCTCGAGCCGTCGCTCTTGACGACGATGTCGTAGCGGATGTCGGCGCCGAACGAGCTGAGGATCTGGCCCTTCTGCGGCTTGCGCCGCTCTTCGAGGTTCAGCCCGGCGACCTGCTTGAAGAACGACAGGATCAGGTCGCCCTGGATGCGCGGCAGCGGCTCGCGCTCGACCGGCATGCCGTCGATCTCCAGTCGCACCTTGGACTGCTGGCCGGCCGGCAGCACCTCGACCAGGCTGGCCCGGTTCCACAGGGCGTCATAGAGCAGGTCCTGCACCAGCCCGTACTGCTCGCGGGCCTCGTCCTCCTCGGGCACCGGTACCACCTTGCCGTCGGCCCCGGTGATGCGGACCTTCTCGGAGACCTCGCGCTTCTCCTGCTTCTTCTTCGAACTGAAGCCCTCGGTCATCAGCCGCCGGATGTGGGCCGGCGTGCAGACCTTGTCCTCCTCGACCACCAGGCTGTTGCGGTGCAGCACGTAGACCAGGGCCAGTACGCCGTTGACCAGCGCGAAGCCCAGCGCCCCGAACAGGAAGTCGGGCAACAGCAACATCAACAACAGGCCCGCGACGCCGCAGACCATGTTGATCACGTTCCAGACGATGCGATAGGTGTTGACGACGATCGCGTCCTTGTCGATCCACTGGGCCAGCAGCACCCACAGCGTGAACAGAATCAGCGCCGTCAGCAGCTTCCAGGGATTGACGTACACGTCGCCGGCGGGCACTTGAGCGAGCAGTTCGAGCAGGGCGAGTGTCGGCATGTTTTCTCCTGATCGAGCCGCGGCGGCGGCGGGCCGCCCGGGATCCTAGCCCAGAATACCGGAGGTCGGCTGCTTGATGCCCTTGAGCGCCATGCGCAGCTCGTCCGGGTTGGGCGCGGCATCGTAAGCGGTTTCGTGGTCGATGTAACCCTTTTCGACCAACTGTCGCAGATGTTCCGTGAAGTCGACCATGCCCATGTCGTAGGAGGCCCGGATCACGTTGATGATCTCGTTGTCGCGCTCCTCGCGGATCAGTTTGCGGATCGCCGAGTTGACGATCATGATCTCGACCGTCGGCACCAGCGGCACCCCCTCCTTGACGCTGGGGATCAGCTTCTGGCAGATCACCGCCTGCAGGTTGAACTCCAGCGCCTGGCGGATGGCCCGCCGCTCGCTCTCGGGGAACAGGTCGAGAATACGCGAGATCGTCTGGGCCGAGCTCGAGGCGTGAATCGTGCCGAAGACCAGGTGGCCGGTCTCGGCGGCGTGTACCGCGGCGCTGAAGGTCTCGATGTCACGCATCTCGCCCACCAGCACCACGTCCGGGTCTTCACGCATCAGGTACTTGAGCGCCGCGTGGAAGTCGGGGACGTCGATGCCCACCTCGCGCTGGTTTATCAGCGCCTTGTTGTTATCGAACAGGTACTCGATCGGGTCCTCGATGGTCACGATGTGCACCGGCCAGCGGTCGTTGATGTAGTTGATCATCGACGCGATGGTGGTGCTCTT
>CAZRSM010000183.1:0-14552 GCA_964602755.1 uncultured Planctomycetales bacterium | reverse complement strand
GCGCGGTCCCACGCCAGGGGATCATCGACCAGCGAGAAAACGCCGCCGACGCCGTGCTCCTGGATCTGCCTCCATACGCGGTCCGTGTCGCGTCGGCGGCCGATCAACGCGACCTGGAGGTCGTAGCCCTTGGGCACCAGCCGGCCGGCCGCCTCGATCAGTGCCGTCAGATCGCTGCCGCAGTCCTCGTCGCCGGCCCAGATGACTCCCAGCGTGCGGCCGCGCACCTCGCGCGGCGGCGGCTCGGGAGGCAGGTGCAGCCCCGGTGGCACGACCAGGCAACGCGGGCCGAGTCGCGGCCAGTGGGCCAGCAGGCGCCGGCGATAATCTTCGTGTGGCACGAGCAGCGTTTCGAAACCACAGACGCCGCGCCGCGCTATGTGGCGGATCTCGTGTTCGGTGCTGATCTGCAGCAGCAGCGGCACGCGCCCGTGGCGGAGCCACTCGCTGGCCTGGGGCAGGCCCGGCAGGCCCCAGAGGTGGACGGCGGCGGGCGGCGGTTCGAACTCGCGTCGCAGCAGATAAAGCAACTGGCCGCTGCGGAAGCCGACCAGCGGCCGGAAGAAGTGTGCCCGCAAACCGTCGGCGGCCAGCTCGTCGATCAGCGGCTGGTCGTCGCTGATGACGGCCACTTCGGCGAACCTGTGCAGTGATCGCAGCAGGTCGGCCGCCGCGCGTCCGTAGCGGACGCGCGTATCGGCACCCAGGATGTGCAGCACGCGCCGGCGCCCGGCGTCAGGAGGCTGCGAGGGTGCGCTGGTCATGGTCCGGCACCTCGTGGGGGCACGGCTGGCGCGCTGCGAGTCGCTCAAGCGCCGGTCACGATGCTGCCGAACATGGCGCGGACGGCGTCGAACGCACCGCTGACGACGTTGTAGACGATGGCGTTGGCCACCGAGCTGCCGAAGAAGTACGCCGGGTCGCCGCCGACGCAGGCCGACAGTTGGATCACGACGCCGCCGGTGGCGGCCAGGGCCAGCCATTTCTTGCGTAGTCTCGACATGTCTGCTCCTTGCGGTGACGACGCAGTGCCGATTCGAGCCGGCGCGGGTTGCTCCACGGCCCGGCTCACGTGATGGTCAGTTTACCGGCAAGCACAGGTCGGCGCAAGCGGACGGCGTTTCGCGGCGGCGGCGGTGGCGGTAATCTGATAGCCATGAGCACGCGCAGAGCGACGATGATTGCACTGGGCGCCGGTCTGGCGCTGCTGGCCGGGTGCAGCCAGGGGCTGACGCAGCAGCAGCGGGCCTGGCTCGAGGCCGGCGAGCGGCGTTACCAGCGGCAAGACTATCGTGGAGCGGTCGAGAGCCTCTCGCGTTTTCTTGCGGAGGTACGCGATAAGCCCGAGACCGCCCGGGCGTTCTACATCCGGGGCATGTCGTATGCCCAGCGCGGACGGCGCGACGCCGCGTATGCCGACTTGCGCCGCGCCGCCGCCGGTGCGGCCAGCGACGACCTGCGCTGGCGGGCCGACGTGGCACTGGGCACGCTGCTGTTCGAGGACGGCGACTGGGCGGCCGCTGCCCGCCGCTATCGCAGCGCCCTCGAGCCGATGCCCGACCGGCCGCCGAAGGACACCGTGCTTTACCGCCTGGCGCTGTGTCTCGAACGGCAGGGGCAGTGGACGCTGGCGCGGCCGTACCTGGCGGAGATCGTGGCCCGCTATTCGTCGGGGCCGTATGCCGACTCGGCCCGGCGGCACCTGCGCAGCCGGCCGACGCACTATGCGGTGCAGTGCGGGGCGTTTCGCACGCGGGCCAACGCCGAGCGGCTCTGCGGCGAGCTGCGCGGCAAGGGGCTCGAGGCCTATGTGCACGCCGAGCAGCGCGGCCGTACGCCGATGTACCTGGTGCTGGTGGGACGCTACAGCACCTATGAACAGGCCCTGAGCTACCAGCAGATGATCAGGCGCGACTTCGTGCCCGATGCGCTGGTCTGGCCCTGAGGCGGCCGGGAGAGCAAGCAGATGAACCGTGAGCAGGCATGGGAGCTGTTGTGCGAGTTCACCCGGAGCGAGTCGTTGCGCAAGCACGCCTTGGCGGTCGAGGCCGCCATGCGCCACTACGCCCGGCTGCTGGGCGAGGACGAGGAGCTGTGGGGCGTGGTGGGGTTGCTGCACGACTTCGATTACGAGCGCTGGCCGCAGCCGCCCGAGCACACGCGCGAGGGTGCCCGCATTCTGCGCGAGCGCGGCGTCGACGAGGAAATAGTCGGCGCGGTGCTGTCGCACACCGACTGGAACCAGGACGAATACCCGCGCGATCGGCCGCTGCGCAAGACGCTGTTCGCGGTCGACGAACTGAGCGGCTTCATCGTCGCCTGCGCACTGGTGCGCCCGCAGCGGCTCGAGGGGCTCAAGCCCAAGAGCGTCAAGAAGAAGCTCAAGACGCCGTCGTTCGCGGCCGCCGTCTCGCGCGAGGACATCCACGCCGGGGCCGAGCTGCTGGGCATACCGCTCGACGAGCACATCGCCAACTGCATTACCGCCCTTCAGGCGGCCGCCGACCGACTGGGTCTGGCTTGAAACCGGGCGGTGCGGACCTGGGGCGGCGGATGTCCACCAGCGAGACACGCACACCGTCCGGCGGCCCGCCGGGCGCGACCGGCTCAAGACCTGGGAGAGCCGCGGTCGTCCTCCGGGCGCGCGGGCTGGCGTGGCTGGTGGTGCTGGTCGGGGCGGTCGCAGCCGCCGGCGGCGATCATCCGCGGCTGTTGCTGTCGGCCTATGACATCGAGCGCATCCGCCTGACCTGTGGCGTCGGGCCGGCGGCCGAGGCGGCGGGTGTCGACGCGCGCAGCCGGGCGGACCTCGTGGCCCTCGAGCGGCGGCTCGAAGCCGCTGTAGGCGAGACGGTCTTGCCGGGCGAGATGCTGGCGGCGGCCTTCCTGCACGTCATCGACCCGAACGATCCGCGCGACGCGCAGCGCGTGGCGCTGGTCAGCCGGGCACTGGCCGTCCCGCTGTCGCCGGTCGAGGACGCCCTGGCACGGGTGGTGGCGCTGGACTGGTGCTGGGACGCGCTCGAGCCGGCCCTGCGCCGCGAGCTGATCGCGAGCTTCCGCCGGCGGGGCGGTCTGCTCGACTCCGGCAGCAGCCCGCTGGATCACCTGACGTTTCGTCGCAAGCTGGCGCTGCTGGCGCTGGTGCTGGTGGTCGACGAGCAGGACGAACCGGGACAGGCCTGGGCCCGCTTGCGCGGCGAGGTACTGGCCGCCGCCCGGGAATATTTCAGCGGACCGTTCGCCAACTACCTGCGCTGGCGGGGGCACAGCCCGACCGGGCCGGCGGCAGCCGGAATCGAGGAGAACGATACCTTCTGGGCGATCGAGCTGGCCGGGCTGGTCGAGCGCCGCCTGGGCTGGCAGCGCTACGGCCCCGTGGTGGCCCGCTGGCTCGAGCACTACCTGCTCGAAGACGGCGACTACGGCCCCACGGCGCACCAGTTCCTGCACGACGACGGCACCACGGCGCCGCTGCTGCCGCTGTCGAGCTGGGAGGGCCTGCTGCCGAGTACCGCCCACCTGCTGGCCGGACGGACGTACGACCCGGCGGCGGCCACGTTGTGCGACCGCATCGAGCGCCGCCTGCGGGCCGCTGATGCCGGCGCGGCCGCCGCCTGGCGCTGGATGCCGCTGGTGTTCGAGGGGGCCCGCGTAGCCGGGCGGGTGGATCTGGCGCGGCTGCCGGCGGTCCGCAACCTCGACGGCGTGGTGATCCTGCGCAGCACCCGGACGGTGCGACCGACGGTGATCTGGATCGATGCCGGCCAGCCGTTCCTGCGCCGCGGGCAGCATTTCGACGCCGGCCATTTCCTGCTGCGCAGCTCCGGCCACCTGGTGGTGGCCGGCGGGGCCGACGTGGCGAACGCGGCGACGCTCGAGCGCGGCGGACGCCAGGGCCTGGGCCGGGCCGGACGCTTCGATTTCGAGCAGTACTTCACGGCGGGCATCGCGCACAACTGCATGATCTTCTGGGAGAAGATGCGCGCCTGGCGCTGGTACGGCCGGCTTTACCGTCCGCTGGGCGGCCCGCGGCCGCGCGAAGACACCTGTCGCGATCTGACCACGCCGCTGGACCAGCAGGGGCGCTCGATGGGGCGGCTGGTGGCGTACGGGGCCTGCGACGAGGCGGCCTACGTGGCCCTCGATCTGACCGCCGCCTACGACCCGCGCAGCGTGCGGCGCTATTGGCGCCGTTTCCTGCTGCTGGGCGGGCGGGCGCTGTTCGTGATCGACAGCTACGAGCTGGCCAGCCGGCGCGTCAGGCCGCGCTGGGTGCTCAACGTCCCGGCCCGGCCGCAGGTCGACGGGCAGCCGCTGGATGGGGCGCGGCGCGTCGCCGGGCGCGACGATCAGGCCGGCATCTGGCGCTACCCGGCACTTGGCTGGCTGCACTGGCACGATCACGACGGGCGGATCAGCCTGGTGCCGCTCTGGCCGCCACAGGCCGAGGTCACGATCGTCGGTGGGCCGGCCCGGCGGCTGAGCGTCGAGCGCGGGCCGGCACGTGGCCGCAGGTATCAGGGTGGTGATCCCGACGGCTTCGAGCACCTGATCGCGCCGGCCGACTGCGCCGAGCCGGCCAACGCCTGGTACCGCCTGGGCGACCCGGGGAGGCTGGGCGAGCACTTCGGCGTGCGCGCGCACTGGGGGCGTATCGAGCTGGTGGCACCCGCCGACGCCGGCTTGCAGCACGTCGTGGCGGTGCTGTTCGTGGAACACGACGGGTTGTCGGCCCCGGCGGTCTGGACCAGGCGCGCCGGCGGCGGCTTCGAGCTGGGCGTGCGCTTCGGCACGCACGAGCTCAGCGCCAGGCTGGCCGACGACGGGACCGGCTGGGTGACGCTCGGGCCGGGCGGGGGACGCTGGGAGCTGCCGACCACGGTGCTGCCCGACCCGCCGTTGCCGCTGCGGCGGGCAGGGGGTGGGAACTGAGTACCCACCTGGGTTACCCACCATGTGGGGGGCGGGTACTGATCGCGCCGGTGGGGGGCTTGCTGGCGGCTGCGGGCTGCAAATCGTAACTGGTTTATTTGTAATATGTTATGGCTGTGTAGCTGGCCGTTTGGGCAAGACCTGCGCGAATGGCACGGCGGTTGCTCGGATAGTGTGGCGTCGACGGTAACTCGGAGATTGGGAGCCCGCCGGGTTACCGCCGAGCGGCCCTGCCGGAGTTGGAGGGTGGCAGGGGCACAGAGGTGTTCTCCCCAGGAGGGGAAAGGAGCACCGAACCGTAGCCCTGGGATCTCGCCGGCACGGAAGTGGGAGCCCAGCGACTTCCGCGCGAGATCCCAAAACTTCATGACCGGCCCGAGGCCCGCCGACGGCGCAAGTCGTCGAGCCGGGCCTCGGCCCTTTTTGCGCGCCTGTCAGAGGCGTTACACTACGCAAACTCGCCCCTGCCCCTGCCAGGAGGCCGGGAGAGGGACGGGAACGTGCCGGCCGGACCGGACTTTTCGGGGGACATTTGGCTTATTTGCTGGAGCGACCGTGCAAGCCCAAGAAACCACCACGCCTGTGCCGCCGTTGAATCTCAAGGCCAACTTCGCCCAGATTCGCGACGAGGTGCTGCCCGTGCTGACCGAGATCTGCGAGTCGGGCTTCTACGTGCTCGGACCGCGGGTGGCCGAGTTCGAGCGGCAACTGGCCGAGTATTGCGGGACCGGATACGCCCTGGGGCTTTCGTCGGGCACTGATGCCCTGCTGGTGGCGCTGATGACTCTGGGAATCGGCCCGGGCGACGAGGTCATCGTGCCCACGTTCACGTTTTTTGCCACTGCCGGCTGCGTGGCGCGCGTGGGCGCCCGTCCGGTCTTCTGCGACATCGAGCCGCAGACGTTCAACCTCGACACAAGGCAGGTCGAGAGCCTGATCACCGGGCGCACGCGCGCGATCATTCCCGTGCATCTCTACGGGCAACTGGCCGACACCGAACCGCTGCTCGAGCTGGGGCGGCGCCGCGGGCTGGCGGTGATCGAGGACGCCGCCCAGGCCATCGGGGCGGCCGATCCGCGCACCGGCAAGCTGGCCGGCAGCCTGGGTACCTTCGGCTGCATCAGCTTCTACCCGACCAAGAACCTGGGAGCTATCGGCGACGCGGGGGCCTTGCTGACCAGCGATGCCGAGCTGCACGCCAAAGCGACCACGTTGCGCCTGCACGGCGAGACGAGCCGCTATCACCACAAGTACGTGGGCGGCAACTTCCGCATCGATCCCATTCAGGCCGCGGTGCTTGCGATCAAGCTCAAGCGGCTCGAGGAGTGGAACGCCCGGCGGCGCGAACTGGCGGCCAACTACAACCGGTTGCTGACCGAGGCGGGACTGGTCGGCGGGTTTCTGTCGCTGCCGCACGATGCCTGGGGGACGCACGTGTACCATCAATACGTGGTACGTGCCCGCAGGCGCGACGAGCTGTTCGCGGCCCTGCAACAACAGCGCATCGGCGCGGGCATCTACTACCCGGTGCCGCTGCACCTGCAGGAGTGTTTCGCTTCGCTGGGCTATAGCGCGGGTGAGTTCCCGGTAGCCGAGCAGGCCGCCGCCGAGGTGCTGGCCTTGCCGATCTACCCCGAATTGAGCGAGCAGCAACAGGAGGTCGTGGTGGGGGCTATTGCGCGATTCTACGGCCGCTAGTCGGCCGCGCAGCCGCGAGGACCGGCAGATGAGTGTTGGGGCCGACGTTCCGCGAATCGACGGCGTTGACAAGCTCACCGGAGTTGCCCGTTACGTCGACGACATCGAGCTGCCCGGCATGCTCTACGGGGCGGCGGTGCGCAGCCCGGTGGCCCGGGGCCGCATCCGGCGCATCCGTTTCGACGAGGCGTTCGACTTCTCCGATTTCGTGGTGCTCGACGCGCGCGATCTGCCCGGGCCCAACGAGATCGCGATGATCGAGAACGACTGGCGGGCCCTGGCCGAGCACGAAGTGCGGCACGTGGGCGAGCCGATCCTGCTGCTGGCCCACCGCGACCGCCGGCGACTGCAGGCCGCGCGGCGGGCCGTGCACGTGGAGATCGAGCCCCTGCCGGCGGTCGACGACATCCTGGCGCCCTTGAGGCCGGAACTGATCCAGTACGGCAGCGACAACGTCTTCAAACGCATCGAAATCAGCAAGGGCGACGTGGCGGCGGCTTTCGGCGGCGCGGCGCGCGTGATCGAGGGCACCTACCACACCGGTGCCCAGGAGCACGTCTACATCGAGCCGCAAGGCGTGATCGCCTCGCACGAGGACGGGCGGCTGGTGGTGCGCGGCTCGCTGCAATGCCCGTACTACGTCCTGAGCGCCCTGACGCACCTGCTGGGCAGGACGCCCGACCAGGTGCGTGTGGTTCAGACGGTCACCGGCGGCGGCTTCGGCGGCAAGGAGGATTATCCCTCGCTGCTGGCGGCCCACGCGGCCCTGCTGGCCGAAAAGGCTCGAGCGCCCGTCAAGATGGTCTACCAGCGCGCCGAGGACATGGCCGTCACCACCAAGCGCCATCCCAGCATCGTGCGGCATCGCACCGCCGTGGCGGCCGACGGGCGCCTGCTGGCGCTGGAGATCGAGCTGCTGCTGGATGCCGGCGCCTACGTGACGCTCTCGCCGGTGGTGCTCAGCCGGGCCTGCATCCACGCCGCCGGCCCGTATCACTGCGAGCACGTGCGCATCTACGGCGAAGCCCGCCTCAGCAACAAGCCGCCGTTCGGGGCCTTTCGCGGGTTCGGCGCTCCGCAGGCGTTTTTCGCGCTCGAGCGGCACATGGACGTCATCGCCGACGAGCTGGGGATCGACCCGGTCGAGCTTCGGCGGCGCAACCTGCTGCGCGCGGGTCAGCAGATGGCCACCGGGCAGGTGGTGCGCGACGAGCCGGACCTCGTGGCCCTGCTCGACAAGGCGGTGGCCGAGTCGGGCTATCACGAGAAGCGCCGCGCCGCCGAGGAGTTCAACCGCAGCCATCCGTACCTGCGGCGGGGGGTGGGGCTGGCGTGTTTTCAGCACGGGGCGGGTTTCACCGGCGCCGGCGAGAGCTACCTGGCATCCGAGGTGGCGGTGGCCGGGCTGCCGGAGGGCGCGGTCGAGGTGCGCACGGCGCAGACCGACATGGGCCAGGGGGCCGTCACGGTCCTGACGCAGATCGTGGCCGACCGGCTGGGTTTGCCGGTCGAGCAGGTCCACATGGCCGTACCTGACACGGCGCGCGTGCCCGACAGCGGGCCGACGGTGGCGAGCCGCACGGTGATGATCGTGGGTAAGCTGCTCGAGCGGGCCTGCGACCAGTTGCGGGCCCGGTTGCCCGCCGGGCTGCCGCCGGCCGAGGCCATCCGCGCGTGGCATGCGGCCCATCCCGGCGGCGAGCTGTGCGGCCGTGCCAGGTACGAAAAGCCGCCGGAGATCGAGTGGGACGAGCGGACTTACCGCGGCGACGCGTACGCGACGTATGCCTGGGCGGTGTACGTGGCCGAGGTGGAAGTCGATCTGCGTACGTACCAGCCGCGGGTGCGCGACTTCGTGGCGGTGCAGGATATCGGCCGGGTGGTCAACCCCACGCTGGCCCGCGGGCAGGTGCAGGGGGGCGTGGTACAGGCCATCGGCTGGGCCTTGTCGGAAGAAGTGGTCTGGGAAGCCGGGGCGATGCTCAATTGTCACCTGACGGACTACATCATTCCGACCGCGGCCGATGTGCCGCCGATACGGGTGATCTTCGCCGAGCATCCCACGGCTTACGGTCCGCGGGGGGCCAAGGGGCTGGGCGAGCTGCCCCACGACGGGCCGGCGCCGGCGGTTCTCAACGCCGTGTGCCGGGCGGTCGGGCGGAGGATCGACCGCATCCCGCTCACCCCCGAACGACTGCTGGAATACATCGAGGACCACGGCGATGGCTGAGCTTGTGCTGGAATTCACACTCAACGGTCAGCCGACGAGCTGTCGGGTGCCGGGCGAGGCCCGCCTGCTGGACGTGCTGCGCGGGCCGTGCCGCTGCACGGGCGTCAAAGAGGGCTGCGGCGAAGGCGAGTGCGGGGCCTGTACGGTGCTGCTCGACGGCCAGCCGGTCAATGCCTGTCTGGTGCCGGCGTTCCAGGTCGCCGGGCGCAGCGTCGAGACGGTCGAGGCGCTGCGCTGCGACCGCGATCCCGACCCGGAGCTGCTCAACCGCAGCGGCGTGGCGCAGTGCGGTGCGTGTACGCCCGGCGTGGTGATGATGATCCGCTGGCTGCGGCGCAATCCGCACCTGGCCGCCGGGGCCGATCTGCGCCAGCTCCTGGCCGGCAACCTGTGCCGCTGCACCGGCTATGACGGCATCGTCAGCGGCGCCGCGGCGGCGCTGAAGCAGGCCGGCGGACAGCACAGCGACACTTGACAACGGGGCAGCAGATGGACGTGACTCGACCGACCAGCCTCGACGACGCTCTGGAAACCCTGGCGCGACGACGCGCGGTACCGGTGGCCGGCGCCACCGACCTGCTGGTCGGCTGGCACGAGCGCGAGCACCGGCCGGAGCCGCTGCTCGATCTGTCGGCCCTGCGGGCGGAGTTGGGCGGCTGGCGTCTGACGCCTGACCGGCTCGAGCTGGGAGCACTGTGCACGTTCTGGGAGCTGCGCTGCGCGCCGCAGGTGGCGGCCGAGTTCCCGCTGCTGCCGCTGGTGGCGGCCCAGGTCGGCTCGGTGCAGATCCAGACCCGCGGTACGTGGGCCGGCAACGTGGCCAACGGCTCGCCGGCGGCCGACGGCGTGGCGGTGCTGATGGCCTACGACGCCCAGGTGGTGCTCGCCTCGTCCGGCGGGCGCCGCACGGTGCCGCTGGACGAGTTCTACACCGGCTACCGCCGCTCGGTGCGCCGCGACGACGAGCTGATCGTGGCCTTGCACGTGCCGCGCCGGCGGCACCTGCGCGAGTGGTTCGAGAAGGTCGGCCCGCGCCGCGCCCAGGCCATCACCAAGGTCGGCGCGGCCCTGGTGCAGTTCGAGCAGGGCTGGCGCGTGGTGGCCAACAGCGTGGCCGAGACGGTACGACGTTGCCGGGCACTCGAGGCGGCCCTGGATGCCGGCCGGCGGTTCGCCACGCCGCGGGAAGTTCAGGCGCTGCTGGCGCAGGACATCTCGCCGATCGACGACGTGCGCTCGACGGCCCGCTACCGCGGCACCGTCCTGGCACGCATCATCTACTACTGGCTGGCGCAATAACCGATCGGGGGCGGGCCGGCGGCCGGCGCGCGAGCGGCCGGGGGCGGCCTCGTTTCGAGAATGTTCCGGCGAGCCGGACGGCCGCCGGGCCGGCCAGGACGATGCCGGTGGCCGGGAAGCCGAACGCCGGCATCACGGGCCGACACGTCTTACCGTGGCCCTCCTGCGTCGCCGCATTCGTCGCAGCACCTGAGCGAATCCAGGACATCGCCGAGCCAGACGGCCTTCGCGTTGCAGATGGGGCCTTCCGGCAGGCCCGTGGAGCGGTCTCGCTTCCAGTAGTGAAGTACGTGGTCGTATACAGGCTGGAACCAGCGCTGGCGACAGGATTGCCGTTGAATACCCTCTTCATCCTGGAAGCGGCCGCAGGAGAGCTCGAACGTATCGGTGACCTGCAACGTGCGCGTTTCGGTTATGCCGCTGCGCACGCTGCCGATGCCATCCAGGCCGAGCTCTGCGGCAAGTTCTACTTCCACGCTTTTCGTCCACTCCACTGTGCGCGTGCGTCGGCTGCCGGGAGTACAACTCATGGCAAAAGAAGAGTGATAGCGTTTGTTCCAGAACAGCATGCCGCGGTAGCAGTCGTCCCACAGTAATCCAGGCACCGTCCAGCTTACGAGTTCCAAGCCACCGTCTGGTAGATCAAGCGTGCTGCCGCACTGTTCCCAAGCCTGCGGGCACCTGGCCAGCGGGTGGAACCGGCGGCCTGTGATGGGGGACTGCGTGCGGTATTCGGGCGGAAACGTGTCAGGACGCGGGCGCGCGGACTCGAAACGGGCCGCAGGCGAGACGAGCAGCCAGGCCGGCAGATGGCGAGCCCGTTGGCGTGAGGGGCCGACCGTGACAGTCGCGGTCTGTTCGCGGTCGGGGTACACGGTGGTGCCCCATAGCCTGGCGGTGCCGGGAGACTCGGCGAGCATGAACCAGCAGCGCCCTTCGCCGTCGCCCAGCGTCCAGTCGCCCGAGTCGGCCCACTGGAAACACAGAAACGACGCCGGGGGCACGTCTCCGATCGGCACAGCGCCGGGCAGCGATCTCCCCGCGGCCAGATACAGCCGTTCCTTCCCCGACCGCGGCCAGCGGCAGAACACGGGCCATTTCCAGAAGTGGTAGCGAATGTCACCGGCGCGCCTGGCCGGTTCCCAGGGCGCGACCGGCGCAATGTCGATCCGCATCATCCTGTTGGTATCGGCGTCGCGGGCGATGGTCACGCGCGTCCCGTCGGGGAGCGTCAGGCCGCGAAGATAGCCGGCCTCGTCGAACAACCAGCGGTACCCCTCCGGGTCGGTCAGGCGAGCGCCGCATTCGCCGTCGGGGGCGTCGGTCAGCACCAGCCGGGCGCCGGCGGACCAGAGGTCGCCGGAATCCCGGGCAATGAAATGATGAATCCGCCCGGTGGGATCGCGGAGTTCGGGTACGCCGTCCTTGCCGCTGAGGAGTCGGAGGCTGAGCGTCGTGGCCCACCCGGCGGGGAAGCCGGGTTCGATGCTTGCGCCTTTGGCGTGCAGACGGCTGGACCAGTAGAGACCGAAGAAGAAGTCCTCTTGCACAGAGCCGATCGGCGCCAGCGCGATTACTGTCACCTCATCGATGCCGTTGTCCCCGTGCCGCACTGGGCCCTGCCCGGCGGCAATGCCTGTGACGACTATGGGGCCGAGAAGCAGAAGAGGCAGGCTCCGGGGCATTGTATAGACTCCATACGTGGTTCTGGCAGCAATGTATATACACATTCTGCTGCATCTGCGGAGTTGTCAAGCACTTTAGTATACAATCGGCGGGCGGTGGGTCGCGGGTCGGGAGGGTCTCGGCAGGCGCCGGCGGAACGCCCCGGCGCGCCGGTGGCGGGCGTGGGCGCGGCCTACTTGCTGAAAGCTTCGATGAGCTGGATGGCCGCCGGGCCGGCCAGGACGATGCCCATGGCCGGGAAGATGAACAGCACCAGCGGGATCATCAGCTTGACGGCGGTCTTCTGAGCGCGTTCTTCGGCCTGCTGGCGGCGCTTGGTACGCATGGCGTTGCCCTGGTTGCGCAGGGCGGCGGCGATGCTGGTGCCGAAACGCTCGGCCTGGGCGATCACCGAGACCAGCGAACGCAGCTCGTCCACGCCCACCCGGCGGGCCATGTTGTCGAGCGCCTCGGAGCGCGGGATGCCCATCTGCGTTTCCATGGTGGCGATGCGGAACTCCTCGGAGACCTCCGGGTGCACCAGGGCCATCTCCTCGCCGACGCGCTTGATGGCCGAGTCGAGCGCCAGGCCGGATTCGACCGAGACCACCAGCAGGTCGAGCACGTCGGGCAGCCCGCGGCGGACCTTGTCCTGGCGCGAGCGGATGGCGGCATCGAGCCACATGCCCGGCGCGATGAAGCCCGCGCCGCCGGCGAAGATCGCGCAGGCCAGTACGCCGCGCGAGTCGTAGCCCAGCGAGGCGCCGATGGCGGCCCCGGCCAGCAGGCCCAGCAGCAGCACGGCGGTCTTGCTGGCCAGGAAGACCGTGGCGGCCTGGGGCGAGCGGAAGCCGGCCTGGGTGAGCTTGGTGCGCAGCAGGGACTGCTCCTGGTCGGAGACCGGCATGACGATCTTGGAGAGCATCGGGGAGGCTTTCTTGACCAGTTGCCGGGCGGCGTTGTGTTTGGCCTTGGCGCTGATGGCGCTGGCTTCGTCGACGGCCTTGCGGCCTTCGAGGCGGCGCTTGATGGCGTCGCGTGATTCGCCGCGGCCGGCCCACAGGCTGTAGCCCACCAGGCCCGCCGCCAGGGCCAGCAGTATTACGATGCTCATGACGTCCATGATGACACCTCCGGCTCGCGTGAGCCGCCGACTTGCCTCAGATCTTGATGTTCACGATCTTCTTGATCATCACCCACCCCATGATCATCGAGACGATCGCGAAGGTGGACATCATCTGGCCGGTCGGGTGGGCCCACAGCACGCGGGCATAGTCGTAGTTGATCTTCAGCATCGCCAGGAATACCAGGAACGGCAGCGCCAGCAGCACGTAGCCCGATAGCCGCCCCTCGGCGGTGAGGGCCTTGACCGTACCGTGCAGCTTGATGCGGTCGCGGATGACGCTGCTGATCTTGTCGAGCACTTCGGCCAGGTCGCCGCCGGTCTGGCGCTGGATCAGCACCGCGGTGACGAAGAAGCGCACGTCGAGCACGTCCATGCGGTTGGCCAGGTTGGTCAGGGCGTCTTCGATCTTGAGGCCCAGGTTCTGCTCGTGGAAGACGCGGCCGAACTCGGTGCCGGCCGGGTCGGGCAGCTCGTTGGCGACCACCTGCATGCCGCTGGCCAGCGAGTGGCCGGCGCGCAGGGCCTGGCTGAGCAGCTCGAAGACGTCGGGCAACTGCTGCACCAGGCGGTTGAGGCGTTTCTTGCGGCGGTGGACCAGATAGAGGATCGGCAGGGCGTAGACCGCGACCACGGCCCCCAGCGCCGCCAGGACCGGCAGCTTGAGCACGACCATCGCGGCCAGGGTGATGCTGGCGGCCAGCGTGAGGTTGACCAGCAGTTGCGAGGCCGACCAGGAAACGTTGGCTTGTTCGAGGACGGTTTGCAGCCGTTCGGTGATCTTGAGGTTGGCGAAGAAGTTGCCCAGCACGCCCTCGGCCTGGGGCTTCTGTTTGCGCAGGTTCGAGAGGTCGAACTGGGCGCTGCGGGCGGCGCTGGGACGGCCCTTGAGCCGGCCGGCGATCTTCTTCTTGGGGGCGCTGCGCAGCTCGGCCACGAGCTGGTAGATGCCGTAGAAGACCATCAGCGGCCCGGCGATGAACAGCGCCATCAGCAGCGTGTTGTCGCCCAATGCCAGCAGAATCATGATGACCACTCCTGCGCCGCCGGGCGGCGCTATTCGTCGTAGTCGCCCACCAGGTCGCGCGGCTCGAAGATCGACGGATCGATGTCGGCGCCGTGGGCGATCAGCCGATCCATGAACAGCGGCCGGACTCCGGTCGAGACGATGCGGCCGTAGGCTTTGCCGTCGGCGTCCACGCCGTCCTGCTCGAACTTGAAGATGTCCTGCATGACCACCACGTCGCCTTCCATGCCCTGTACCTCGGTGACCGAGATGATCTTGCGCCGGCCGCCGGTGAGCCGGGCGGCCTGCACGATCAGGTCGATGGCCGAGGCGAACTGCTGGCGGATGGCCCGCTGGGGCAGCTCGAAGCCGGCCATCATCACCATGGTTTCGACACGCTGCACGGCGTCGCGCGTGTTGTTGGCGTGGATGGTGGTCATCGAGCCTTCGTGGCCGGTGTTCATGGCCTGGAGCATGTCGAGCGTTTCGCCGCCGCGGCACTCGCCCACCACGATACGGTCGGGCCGCATGCGCAGGGCGTTGATCAGCAGATCGCGGATGGTCACCTGGCCCTTGCCTTCCAGGTTGGGCGGCCG
>CAZRSM010000182.1:0-5360 GCA_964602755.1 uncultured Planctomycetales bacterium | reverse complement strand
GCGCCGCCCGCCGCGGCGCCGGTGGCCGCCGCCCATCGAGGCATGGTGCCCGGCCGCTCGTTGTCGCCGGCCCGTAGCGCCGGAGCCCAGCACACCGGGGGCGAAGTGCTGGCCGGTGAAGTGCTGGAACCGATCTCGCCGGACGTCGCGGTGGTTTGCGAGCTGCTGAGCAGCCGGCGAGGTTTGCGCACGGCGATGATCATCAAGGAAGTCTTCGACGAACCGCTGTCGCTGCGCGGCCCGCGGCAGTGATTGCCGACGGCCGGCGGTCAAGCGGCATCGCACACCCGACCGATTGAACCATGGGGAACATGCGCCGCGGCGAGTGCAAAAGTTTCCGGCTGCCTGTTGCCAATCGTGCGGAACCTATGGTATATATTGTGGAGCAGGGACGCGTCATCCACGATCCAAGGGATTGCCCGTGACCACGCTCGATCGTAACACCAAGGTTCTCGCCGCCCTGATCGCCGCCATGACGTTCGGAGCGGCGTTCTTGTTATGGCTCGAGCCGCCTGCCCCGGGGTGGTCTTCCTCGACGCTGTTGATGGCCGAGAGCACCAGTGCGGTCAGCGAGGTGCGCATCGAGTGCGCTACCGACGCGGCCGCGGTCGGGCAGGCCGACTGCGTGGTTCTGCCCGACGGCAGCTGTCGCTGGCAGCCGCGCGGCGAGCAGATCACGTTGCTGGTGCTGGCCGACGAGGGCGGTTTGTCGGATCAGCAGGCCCTGACGCTGCTGGCCGTGCTCGGTACGCTCGCCGAGCGGCACGGGCTGGACCTCAAGAACGTCTGGCTGCACCCGGCCAGCGACGCCCGGCTGCACCCCGAGTTGCCCCTCGCGGCTCACGATCTGTGCCGCCTGCTGGTGCGCAAGGGCATCATCCCGTAGCCCGGAGCATTGGCTGGGCGGTTGCGATTCGTTGCAATTACCGGGGCAGGGCGGTGCGAGCTTCTGCGGGGAATGTGAGTGCCCGGTGCCGGTGGGCCACGCCGGCCGCCGCGGGGCGGGCTCGCCGCCGGCAGCCGCTGGCCACCGGCCGACACTCGCAGGACGGCCGGGTATTTGCTAGAATAGAATTGGTGTCCCGGCGAGGCTCCGGGACATTCTTTTTTGGGTCGTTTCGGCGGGGGCGTCGGGCCCGGGGGCGACGCGTCCGCGGACGGTTTTTATCGGTTGTCCCAGCAGTCCACTGCCTGCGTGCCCATGCCGCGATCGCTGACACAATTGCCGGGATATGAAATCGTAAAGCGCATCGGGCGCGGCGCCGGCGCGGTGATCTACGAAGCCCGCCAGGCCGGCACGCGCCGCCGGGTCGCGGTCAAGCACGTCGTCAGGCGCGGCCCGCAGGACCAGCGGTTCATCGAGCAGGCCGAGATCGAGTACGAGGTCGGGCACCAGTTGGACCACCCGTCGCTGCGCAAGTGCTACGACATCGTGCGGGTGCGGCGCTGGCTCAAGACGCACGAGCTGTTTCTCATCATGGAGCTGGTCGAAGGCGAGCGCCTGGACAACCGCTACCAGGATCGCCGGCCGCAGGACATCGAGCCGGTCGTCCGCCTCTTCATCCAGGTGGCCGAGGGCCTGCAGGCCCTGCACAAGCACGGCTTCATCCACGCCGACATCAAGCCCAACAACATCCTGCTCACTCCCGCCGGCGGGGTGAAGATCATCGACTTCGGCCAGAGCTGTCCCGTCGGCCACACCAAGACCCGCATCCAGGGCACGCCCGACTATATCGCCCCCGAACAGGTGGCCCTGGCGCCGCTCGATCACCGGACCGACGTGTACAACTTCGGGGCCACCATGTACTGGGTGCTGACCGGCAAGGCCTTCAGCACCATCCTGCCCGCCGCCCCGGCGGGCTCGCGCAAGCACGAGATCGAAGCCCGCCGCGGCAACGATCCGCCCCACGAAGTCAACCCCGACGTGCCGCTGCCGTTCTCCCGGCTGATCATGGAGTGCTGCGCCTCCGAGCGCGCCCGCCGGCCGGCGGACATGGGCAAGGTCATCTCGCGTCTGGAGACCATCCTGATGCTCATGCAGCGCCGGGGCCAGGCGCAGGATCAGGCCACCCGCCGGCCCGCGGCCGGCCAGTAGCTGCGGCGGGCGGCGGCGCAAGGCCTGCCCGCATTCACCGCCGCCCGAAAACAAACGCCGCCGGGGCGACAGTCGTCGGCGACTGCCTCCCGGCGGACGTGTTGGCTGCTTGGTTTGCGGCCTGGTCGATCAGGCCGGGACCCAGGCCAGATCGAGGATGGTGTTGGTCGGGCGCTCGGTGTTGAAGACCGCCTTGACCTTCATGCCGAACTGCGGCGTGCCTTCTTTCAGCCAGCTCATGAGCTTGGTGCAGACGCCTTCCAGCTCGATGCTGATCAGCGGCGTACCGGCCGGCAGTTTGAACAGCGCCCCGGGGTACTTGACCACGCTGTGGGTATAGATCGTGCCCACCTGCGGGGCCTCGACCCACTCCATGGGATGCCAGCAGTCGGGACACTCGCAGCGGGGGGGCAGCCACAGGCGCTTCTCGGCGCAGTCGGGGTTGGTGCAGCGCGTGGCCAGCAGCTTCTTCTCGCGCAGCCCCTGAAAGAACTTGCCCCAGCCGCCGTAGCTGTGCGTGTGGTACCAGTTCTTGGGATTCTTGATCACCAGGGGTTCTTCCTGGATGACTTCGAGGCATTGGGTCGGCCAGTCCATCGGATAGCTCCTGAAGTCTAGTGGTCAACCTTGTATCGTGCGTCGCGCCGGCGGCACTGCGGCCCGCGGTGGCTGCGGCCGCCGTGCGGCGGACGGACAGTACGCTTACGGCTTCTCCAGAATCGCGCAGGTCACGTGGCTGCCGGTGCCGGCATGGCTGATGGCGCAGCCGCGCCTGGGGTTCTTGACCTGCAGGCTCTTCCAGTCGTCGGGCTTCTTCTTGCCGAAGCGCTCCCACATCTTGGGGTCGCCGTGGAACTTGTCGTACTTGTTCTGCAACTGCCACATGACCTCGATGATCTGGAAGATGCCCGTGGCGCCCACGGCGTGCATCGTTCCGATCAGGCCGCCGGAGAGATTGGTCGGCAGCTTGCCTTCGTAGTAGGCCTCGCCCGACTCGATGAACTCGCGCCCGCGGCCGTAGGGTCGCAGCCCGATATCCTCATAGGTCTGGATATCGCTGATGGTGAAGGCGTCGTGCGTCTCGAGGATGTCGAAGTCCTCGACCGGGTCCTTGATGCCGGCCATGTTGTAGGCCAGGTAGGCGGCCATGCGCGACGCCAGGAACGAACTGAACCCCGGCCAGTCCCGACGCTTGCCCTTGAAGTAGTCCTTGTAGGTTTCCTCGGTTTCGTTGGGCAGCAGCAGGATCGGCATGTGCCGGCGGTCGGCGGTCCGCAGCGTGTGCGAGCCGCCGCAGATGGCCTTGAGCAGGATCGGCTGGTCGGTCATCTTGTAGGCTGTCTCCTCGTCGGCCAGGATCAGCACCGCGGCCCCCACGCTCATCACGCAGCACTCGAGGAAGGTCAGCGGGTCGGAGACGATGTCGTTGTTGATGATGTCCTCGACCGTGTACTTGCCCGGATTCTGGGAGAAGGGCGAGTAGTAGGCGTACAGGTGGTTCTTGCAGGCGATCCTGGCCAGCGTCTCGTGCGGCACCTCGTTCTCGTACTGATACCGTTGGGCCATCAGGGCGTAGTAGGCGGCATACATCCAGCCCAGCTCGCTCTCGAAGTCCTTGCAGGCCGCGCTGGCGATGTACGAGTTGCCCACCCTGGTGTTCACGTCGTCCATGCGCTCCCACCCGCCCACCGGCACGCAGTTGGCATAACCGCTGGCCACGGCCCGGGCGGCGGCCAGCACGCTCGAGCCGCCCGTCGCGCCGCCGGTCTTGACCTCGATGTTGCCCAGCGGATCGAAGCCGAGATAGTCGTGGATCTTGGCAGCCGCCAGAAGCTGGTCGCCGAAGTGGTCGGCGAACTGCGAGTAGACCACCCAGTTGACCATGCGGCGGAATTCCTCGGGATCGACCTTGAGGTCGTTCTCCTCGATGGCCATGCGCAAGGCCTCGACACACAGTTGCGAGCTGTTCTTTTCCCAGTAGCGCTTGCGGAAGTCGGTCATGCCGCCCGCGACGCAGTACACGGGCTTCTCGAATCTCGGGATACGCAGGTTCCCGGGGCCGAATTTGATCACGGTCTACCACCTTTCCAGGGCAAAAAGAAAACGCGACACGTGTAGGCTCATGCAGGCCGCGCCAGGCTCCGCTGCCGGGGCGGTGCCGGCCGACTGCCGACCGGCAGGCGACATTGTAGGGCCCCGAGCCGGGCCGGTCACGCCACGTGCAGGGCGTCGACCACGTTGGTGCGGGCGGCGTGGCGGGCCGGCAGCAGCCCCGCCAGCACGCACAGACCGACCGTCATCAGAACCGCCCAGCCGACGTAGCTCCAAGGCAGGTCCAGACTTACGCGCAGTCCCCACATGCGTTCGACCAGGATGGTGATGTTGTCGGCCAGGTGGATACCCAGCGCCAGCCCCAGGGCGCTGCCCAGCGCCCCCAGTACCAGCGCCTCACCCACGATCATGCGCATCACCAGCCCGCGCGTGGCGCCCACCGCCCGCAGAATCGCAATCTGCCTGGCCCGCGCGCTGACGTTGGCGGTCATCAGGTTGGCCACGCCGATCGCCGCCACCACCAGCGCCACTCCCGGAATGGCCGTCAGCAGCGTCATCATGCTGGTGATCTGCGTGTCGATCTCGTCCTTGAGGTCGGCTACCGAGCCGATCTTGATCGCCGGGTCACGCAGCCGCTCGCGCAGCGCCATGAGCACCTGCTGCTCGCGATACCGCCGCCAGCGCCGTTCGAGCGGAACCGACTGGTCGTAATACTTCTTGTCCAGCGCGCGGCCGGCGGCCGTATCGCGCGGCGGCGGCCAGTCCGGCGGCGGCGGCTCATCCGGCAGGCCGAAATCCAGCAGCGCCAGGTTGTAGCCGTGGGCCCCGAACTTCTCGCGTGCGTCGCGCAACGAGCCGATCACCGAACCCGACGCCGCCACGCTGTACTGCTCGAGCATCTGGAAATAACCCGCGGCAATGTCCAGCGCCGGCGAACGCACCACGCCCGCGATGGTGAAGTAGCGCCAGCGGGCCGTGTGGTCGTCCCACACCTTGACCTGGTCGCCGAGGTACTTGTTGCGCGAGCGGGCGAAATCGTCGGCCACGATCACGTAGCCGCCGCGCTTGAGCTTCTCGCGGGCCGAGCGTTCGTCGCCCTGGCCGTCGAGGAACTCGGCCTTGACCATGTCGAAGAAGGTGTCCGGGTCGATGCCCATGAACCACGTGTAGGCCCGCAGGATGCGCTCGTCGATGCGGCGCTCTTCGACGATCA
>CAZRSM010000181.1:0-6290 GCA_964602755.1 uncultured Planctomycetales bacterium | reverse complement strand
GAGCTGTACCAGCAGGTGCCCGAGGCCCGCGAGCTGGTCCACAAACTGCGCGAGATCGGCGTGCGCATCAGCGACGAGAAGCTCTCGGAGGACAACTACTGGCGCGAGGGCGGCCTGGCGTTCACGTTCTTCACGCCGTATCGGCAACTGCAGCAGCCGCTGACTTTCGAGCAGCGGCTGCGCAAGCAGAACCGGGAGACGGAGAAGAACGTGTTGACGCCGCGCCGCGAGCACCTGGAGCGCTTCAAGCAGATCATCGACGTGCATGATCCCAGTGAAGCGCAGCAGGCGCTGCTGCGCTTCCTGCAGCGCAAGGTGCTGCTCGAGGTCTACAAGCTCGATCCGAAGAAGATGGCCGAACTGACGGCCCGTTTCGGGCCGATCGACTGGCGCGTGGTCGACGCCCACAGCCTCTACTGGACCAACGAAGGGCTGATCGCCGGCGACGAGACCATAAGCAAGTTCGGCAACGACAAGGTCAACACCGCGCGGCTGATCTTCTTCAGCCTGCACAACCTGTTCAGACGCAACCGGCTGGTCTTCGAGCCGGACTTTCAGGACATCAACCGTTCGTACATCAACTACAACCCGGATCTGAACTTCATCGAGTCGATGCAGCAGGCCTTCCTGACCTACGGCAAGATCCTGGATCCCAGCCCGGAGGAGACCGGTGTCGGCGGGACGTTCCGCACCGGGCACCAGAACTTCCTGACCGAGGCGGTGCGCATGCTCTACTTCGCGGGACGCATGCGTGAGGCCCGCTACTACTTCGAATACCTGCGCGACAACTACGGCCGCGCCAGCGACGGCTCGATGAACCCGGTGTTCGCCAAGTCGCTGGCGCAGTTCGTCGAGGACTCGCTGCTGGAAGACATCAGCGGCCACTGGGAGACGCGCCAGACGGTTGCGTTGCTGCTGGTCAGCTCGTTCGACGCGCTGGCCCGCGGGGACCTGGGGCGCTACAACGAACTGGTCAAGAAGGCCATGGCCCTGCACTCGCGCTACAACAAGGAGCGGCTCAAGGAACGCGTCGAGAAGATGCGCCTGCCGCCGTTCCCGCAGTTCCAGGCGGACGTGCTGCGTGATTACCTGCTGTCGCCGTCGCCGGTGCCGTCCCTGACGGTCAACAAGGCACGCTTGTGGTCGGTGTTGCCGTTGTATCTCAAGCAGGCCGTGTGGGACGAGGTCAGCGCGGCGCTGCGCAGGGAATGCGACGCCATGGAGTTCAGTTTCGAGGCCGCCTTCCCCGAGCCGCCGGGCATGGAGGAATACCGCAAGACCCATCCCCCGCGTCGTGCTCCGCAGAGGAAGAAACAGGCGCCGGTCGAGACGCCGGCCCAGCAGCTCTGAGGGCGGTCGCCGGGCAGGGGAAAAAGGGGGGCCGGCTTACTGCTCGGTCTCTGGCAGGCCCTCGGACAGACGCGAGGCGGCCCGCAGGTAGCGCCGGGCGAAGTCGCGCGGCTTCATGTTGGCTTCCTGGGCCAGCCGCGCCAGCATCTGCGGGTCCTCCAGATCCTGACGTTCCAGCCGAATCTGATAAGCCCGCGCCACACGGTACATGTCCGAATTGATGTCCACCCGCCGCACGCGGATGCGGTTGGTCTGCGGGTCGATCAGGTCGTGCAGGTCGATGGGGTGCAGGTTGCCGTTGACCACCGTGGCCATCACGCCGGCGGCCACGTCGGGCTTCATGAGCAGTTGGATCGCGAAGTAACCCAGCGCGCGGCAATAGGCCATGTCGCGCGGCGTCGGGTCGGCGCAACGCAGCTCGTAGCCCAGCTCGTGGTCGACCAGCGTCATCTTCTGGCCGCGTTCGGCGAAGCGTCTTTCCACCTCGCCCCGGATGACACGGGCCAGGTCGACCTCGGAAAGCCGCGGATGGCCGGCGGCGTCGAGCGGCACCTCGCGGCCGAGGATCTTCGACAGCTCGTCGGGATCGCCCAGGCGATAGGCGAGCCCCTCGGCGATGATGGCCACCCCGTCGGGCCGGCCCATCACACGCCGCTTGAGGATGGCGCCTTCGACCACGTCGACGATGTGGTGCAGCTTGGTGTTGGGCGCGAACTCTTCTGGAATCAGCGTCAGCGTGGCCCCGGAAGCCAGACCTATCGAATGGGCCAGCCAGCCGGCGCTGCGGCCCATGGTCTCGACCACGTACCAGCGGCCGGTGGTCTGCGAATCGCGCATCAGGTTCTTGACCAGCGCCGTGCCCACGTAGCGGGCGGTCGGAAAGCCGAAAGTCGAGGCGGCCTGCGGCAGCGGCAGGTCGTTGTCGATGGTCTTGGGCACGTGGACCAGGCGGATCTCGTCGCGCGTGGCGTCGCAGACGAACCGGGCGCTCAGCGCGGTATCGTCACCGCCGATGGTCAGCAGGTGGGTGATGCCCAGGGCGCGCAGGTTGCGGGCGACCTCGCCGACCTTCTGCGGATCGGGCGAGACCTTGTCTTTTTCCGAGAAGTGCTTGCGGTGCAGCAGGCTGGTACGCGAGGTGCGCAGGATCGAGCCGCCGTCGAAATGGATGCGGGCGACGCGGTTGGCCTCGAGGCAGACGGTATGCAGGTTGCGGTGAAACTCATCAGAGGCCAACCAGCGGAAGCCGTCGTAAAAGCCGATGACTTCGAAGCCGCGGTTGCGGGCCTCGATGGTGGCCGCCCCGATAACTGCGTTGATACCCGGGGCGGGTCCGCCGCCGACGACGATACCGAGTCGTTTCTCGCTCATGGCATACCACTAGTTTCGTGGGTGCGCCTTGCAACCCTTTGGTTTTCAAATACTTACGCGGCACAGGCCGGCATGGCGGCCGGTCGCCCGCCGGCTACGCGGGTCGGGCCGGCTCCCCGTGGCCGAGCCGGTAGATTACGCGCACAGCCGGCCGGCGGCAACGGGGCGAGGCGGCGAAAAATGGTCGCGGCGCCTTGCTCTGAGGCCCCGCCGATGTTAACCTGCCCAGCTCGACCCTGATGGTAGTCAGGAGCCAAGATGTCGAAACTCAAGACACACAAGGGATTGAAAAAGCGTGTGCGCGTGACGCCGCGCGGCAAGGTGATGCGGCGCAAGTCTTTCAAGGGCCACCTGATGAGTCACAAGTCGGGTGACCGTCGGCGACGGCTGCGCAAGTCGGCGCCGATCGTGGGAAAGACCGCCGAGAACGTCATCCGCGCGTTGGGCGGCCGCTGATCCAGGGCCGTCGAATCCAGGCTCCGCACCGCGAGTTTGCAGGAGGTAAAGGCAGATGCCCCGCGTTCGTCCCGGACATGCCACCAGTCGGCGCCGGCGCAAGATACTCAAGGCCGCCAAGGGCTATCGCGGCGCCCGCAGCAAGCTGTTCCGTGTCGCCAAGCAAGCGGTCATCAAGGCCGGCCAATATGCCTACCGCGATCGGCGGGCCAGGAAACGCGAGTTCCGCGCTCTGTGGGTCACGCGCGTCAGCGCCGCTTGCCGTGCCCGTGGCATCTCGTACAGCCACTTCATGGCCGGCCTCAAGAACGCCAACGTGATCCTCAATCGCAAGATGCTCAGCGAGATAGCCATCGCCGACGCACCGGCCTTCGACAAACTGGTCGAGCTGGCCAAGGGGGCGTCGCAGGGCTAGGTGGCGCCGGGCACAGCCGCAGGCTCTTCACGAAGACTACTCGAGCGGTCGTCAGCCCCGAGGTCTGGCGACCGCTTCTCTTGCGCGCCGGCGGCTCAGCGGCCGGGCTGCGAGGCGGGCTGACCGGCTGCTTCGATGAGCTTTTCGATCGTCTCCAGCTCCGCCGGCGCCACGCCGGCGGCCCGGGCCTGCTCCAGTGTTCGCGCCGCCGCCTGCGGCCCGGCGGCTTGCAGCGTGGCACCGATCAGCAATCGCCAGGCTACAGGGTTGTCGGGCGCCACGGCCAGCACGGCGTGCAGCAACTCGCGGGCTTCGTCCATCTGGCCGTCGAGCAACAGCAGCCGCGCCAGCCGCAGGCGATACGTCGCGGCCAGTCGCTCGCGCTTCTGCTGCTGGATGGCGGGCAGAGCCGCCAGCGCGTCGCGCAGCAGCGTGATGGCCCGCCTCAGGTTGGTCGGGTCGGCGGCGTAGACGTACTCCGCCTGCTCGGCCCGGGCCACCGAGTAGAGCTCGGGCAGGCGGCTCCGCATGGAACGATAGATGGCCGCGGCGCGGGCGGCCTCTTCGGCGGCCGCCGCGGGCTGGCCGCGCTTCGCCAGCCAGATGGCATAGAGCCGAAACATCTCGGGTGCCCGCCAGTCGACCATCAGCGCGTCGACGTCGGTCTCGGGCGTATATGGTTCGACCGCCCGGCGCATCTGCACCAGCACGCGGTCGAAGTCGGGCATCTGCCGGCCGGCGTCGAAAGCGGCGAACCAGCGGGCGCCGGGAAAGCCGTTGCGCAACGCATCGCGCAACAGGCCAACATATTCACCGGTCAGGCCCTTGACGTTGCGCAGGTAGTTCGTGAGTGCCAGCAGCGTCTCGGCATCGAAGGGCCGCCAGCGCCGCTGACTCTGCCAGGCCGCGAAGGCACGCCGCCGCCATTTGCGGGCCGCCTCGCGGTCGCCCGACAGCTCACAAAGCCGCGCCAGCATCTCGGCGCAGCGTGCCCCCAGCGCTTCCATGCGGCCGAAGTTCGGCACGTGTTTCGAGAAGGCCAGCGTTTCGCCGGCGGCACGGTGGAGCGCCGTCAGCGCTGCTTGCCGTGAGTCCGGCTGCCCGGTGACGGGGGCCGTGTCGGTCGGCTGGGTGGCGGGCAGTTGAGCGATGGTCTGCTTGAACAACTGCCGGGCGTGACGAAAGTCGCTATCGACGATCAGTTCGCGATTGATGATCTGTCGCACCGGATCCAGCAGCCCGCGGGCGGCCTCGACGAAGCCCGCGGCCGCGGCCTCGTAACGGCCGGCCTGGCGGTCCTGCAGGGCGGCGAACTCGCTGCGCACGGCGGACCAGTTGCGCCAGGCCACGTGGCCGCTGGCCGCGGCACCCGCCAGAGCTGCCGTCGCCACCACCCAGCGCCGCAGGGCGGGTTTGTTCCAGACGCCGGGCCGGGCGGTCGCGGTGGCGGGCAGTTTCGACGACGAGCGGCACACCGCCCACAACGCCCCCAGCAGCGTGTAGAAGACCGCCGGCGGACCGGGGAGGCGCAACGCTACTCCGAGCATCGCGGTTGCCAGCAGCGCGAACAGGCCCGCGACCAGTCCGTCGAGCAGCACCTTGCGCTGCGGCGACCAGTTGGCGTGCAGCACGCCGGCGGCGGCCGCCAGCAGGGCCAGCCAGGCGGCCACGTAGGTCACGCCGCCGACCAGGCCGATTTCGGCCAGGATTTCGAACAGCTCGTTGTGGGCGTGTTCGACCAGCTCGCCCATGAAGGCTGCCGGGTCGAGCACCCGGTCGCCGACCGAGTAAGCGTTGGCCAGCCGCGGGTATTGTCCGGCACCGACGCCGGTGACCGGCCGCTGGTTCCAGAGCATGGCGGCGTAGCGCCAGGCGTAGATTCGGAAGCGAATGGTGGCTCCGCGCGCCATGGTCAGGTCGTAGCGGGCGGTCGAGACGTACCACGCCCCGGCCAGGATCACCACCAGCGTGGCCACACCACAGATCAGACGCGTGCGTCGTCGCGCCTTGAGCAGCAACAGCACGATCACGCCCGCCACCAGTCCCACCGCCGCGGCCCGCGAGCCGGCCAGCACAAACGCCCAGCCCAGCGGCACCAGCGCCGCGACAGCCAGCAGCTCGCGCCAGGTGGGACGGCTGCCGCGGACCAGCGCGAGCCCCGTCCGCCCGGCGGCCACGGCGCACATCACCAGCGCCGGCAGCAGGCAGCCCGCCAGCGTTCCAGGGTTGCCGATGGGAAACCCCGGTCGATGGTAGGGGTTGCGAAAGTAGTAATATGCGAGGCAAAGCAGCGCTCCGACGGCCGCGGTGGCTACGTATGTCCAGACCAGCCGCGGCACGTCGCGCCCTTCCAGGCCCCACGCCAGCGACAGCGCCCACGCCAGCGCCAGACCGTAAAGCGTGGCCTGGCCCAGCGTGAGGTCGCGGTCGGCGCTCCAGAAGACACTCAGAAACGATATCGCCACCCAGCCGCCCAGCAGCGCCTGCGACGCGAACCAGGCGCCTTTGCCGGTACGCCGCGCCGGCGGCCACAGGGCCGAGACCGCCGCTCGCAGTGCCAGCGCCAGCAGCCCCGCCGCCACCGCCACGTGCAGCGCCAGGTCCTTGATCTCCACGCCCCGGGCGGTACGCACCAGGTACCCCAGCGACATGGCGTCGACCGCGCGCTTGAGCAGCGAATTCTCGGACCAGGGGATCG
>CAZRSM010000180.1:0-5452 GCA_964602755.1 uncultured Planctomycetales bacterium | reverse complement strand
TTCGTGCGCTGGCTGCACCTCGACCGCAGCGTCATCTCCGGCGCCCTGACCATGAGCCTGCTGGTGCTGCCGGTGATCATCATCGCCAGCCGCGAGGCGCTGGCGGCCGTGCCCGACTCGATCCGCCAGGCGGCCTTCGCCTTGGGGGCCACGCGCTGGCAGACGGTGCGTCATCACGTGCTGCCGGCCGCCCTGCCGGGCATCATGACCGGCGTGATCCTGTCGCTCTCGCGGGCCATCGGCGAGACGGCGCCGCTGATCATGATCGGCGCGCTGACCTACGTGGCGTTTACGCCCGGCGGTTCGTTCTGGGAGGAATACGAGCACACGCTGGCCGGCCTGTGGGAGTGGCTGCGCACCGCCCTGAGCGATCCGTTCACCGCCATGCCGATACAGATCTACGACTGGGCCGCGCGGCCGCAGAGCGAATTCCACCACCTGGCGGCCGCCGGTATCATCGTCCTGCTGGCCTGTCTGCTGGCCCTCAACGCCACGGCGGTGGCCTTGCGGGCCTGGTATCAGGGGAAACCGCGATGAGTTCTGCGACCGAAACGTCGCCCAGCGCCGCGCCGCGACCGGTCACCTTCGTGCTGCGCGAGCGCCGTGAGCCGGCCGCGCCGGCCGCGCCGGTGATCCGCACCGAGAACCTCACCGTGCGCTACGGCGACTTCGCCGCGGTGCGCCAGGTATCGCTGGAGATTCCGCCGCGCCAGGTGACCGCCATCATCGGCCCGTCGGGTTGCGGCAAGAGTACGCTGCTGCGGGCCATGAACCGCATGAACGACTTCATCCCCAACATGCGCGTCGAGGGGCGGCTGTATTACCGCGGCCAGGACATCTACGCCGCCGACTGCGACCCGGTCGAGCTGCGCCGGAAGGTGGGGATGGTCTTCCAGAAGCCCAACCCGTTTCCCAAGTCGATCTTCAAGAACGTGGCCTGGGGGGCGGCGATCAACGGTTATCGCGGCAACCTGGCCGAGCTGGTGGAGCGCTCGCTGCGGCGGGCGGCGCTGTGGGACGAGGTCAAGGACAAGCTGCACGGCAGCGCGCTGGCGCTCTCGGGCGGCCAGCAGCAGCGGCTGTGCATCGCGCGGGCCATCGCCCTGCAGCCCGACGTGCTGCTGATGGACGAGCCGTGCTCGGCGCTCGATCCGATCGCCACGGCCCGCATCGAGGACCTGATCGACGAGCTCAAGACCGAGTACACGGTGGTGCTGGTCACGCACAACATGCAGCAGGCCGCGCGGGTTTCCGACCGCACCGCCTTCATGTACATGGGCGAGCTCATCGAGGTCGACGATACCAACGTGATCTTCACCAACCCCAACAACCAGAAGACCGAAGACTACATCACCGGCCGCTTCGGCTGACCCGGCCCGCGGGCGCCGCCCGGCGAAGGACGCTGCCATGACCGTGCACTTCATGAATCTGCTCGACGAGCTGCGGCGCCGCTCGCTGCGCATGGCCGCCCAGGTCGAGGACATCGTGCAGGAGGCCTGCGAGGTGGTCTTCAGCCGCGACGAGGCCCTGGCGCGGCGGATCATGACCCGCGACTGCGAGGTCGACCAGGAGGAGGTGGCGGTCGAGACCGAGGTGGTGCGGCTGATGGCCCTGTATCAGCCGGTAGGCATCGACCTGCGCCTGCTGTGCACCGTGCTGAAGGTCAACAACGACCTGGAACGCGTCTCCGACTGCGCCGTCAACATCGCCGAGCGGGCCAAGCACGGCGAAGTCCAGCCGCTGGCCCGGCAGGTACCCGACTTGCAGCAGATGTGTCCGGCGGTGCGCCGGATGCTGCGCCAGGCCATCGAGGCCTACAGCGCCCAGGACGCCGAGACGGCCCGCCAGGTGCTGGTCGAAGACGCCACCATCGACGCGCTCTACAGCCAGATCGTGCGCACGGTGGTGGCCCGGGCGCCGCAGGATTCGGACAACATGGCCGGCTACCTGGACCTGCTGTCGGTGGCCAAGAATCTGGAGCGCATCGCCGATCATGCCACCAACATCGCCGAAGACGTAGTGTTCCTGTCGACCGGCCAGATCGTGCGTCACCAGTTCGCCAAACCGCCCAAGTAACGGACCGCGCAAGCGAAGCGGCGCCGGATCGCAGTGATCCGACGCCGCGCCGGTTTTTTCGGCACGTCAGCCGCCGCGCTTATTTGAGCTTGCGCTTCTCGGCTTCGAGCGCCTTGATCGGCGAATCCTCGGGCAGCCGCGGTTCCCACATCAGGTGCAGCGGCGGCAGGCCGTCGTCGCCGTCTGAGCGGGTGGACTTGGCCGGACAGGGCTGGTCGTCGGCCGGGCTTACCCAGTCATACTCGCCGAAGGCCTGGCCGTGGCCGTGGCAGGTCTGGCACGCGGTGCAGGTGTCGTGGAAGTGCTGGGCCGCGAGCCAGTCGGCGTGGCACACCTGGCACAGGCCGGTCGGGCCGCCCCAGCCCACGTCGAGGCCGCTGACGGTGACCTGGACCGTCCGGGCTATGCCG
Organism: uncultured Planctomycetales bacterium; assembly: GCA_964602755.1. Classification (GTDB taxonomy): domain Bacteria; phylum Planctomycetota; class Phycisphaerae; order UBA1845; family Fen-1342; genus JALSRY01. The sequence goes on along the minus strand of CAZRSM010000180.1, from coordinate 2,966 downwards.
TAGGTTTCCCACGGCGGCCCGTTCCAGCCGGTCACCCGCGAGCCGTCGTCGATGAACGAGGTGCCGTCGACGAAGTCGCGGATCATGTACGGGTTGCCTTCCGGGTTCTCTGGCGTGTACGAACCGTGCGGGTCGTGGCAGACCATGCAGTCGACGACAAAGCTGGGCGCGCCGGAGTAGCCCTCCCAGCCGCGCTTCGAGTCCGGCCCGTGCGCGGTGTGCGTCCAGCGATAGTCGACGTACCACGGGGCGTCCTGGTAGTCGCAGGTGTCCAGACCGCGCAGCGGCACGGTCGGCCCCACCACGCCGGGCGGGAAGCCCGGATCGTTCGGCCCGTTGCCGCCGTAGTGGCACGCCAGGCAGAAGGCGTTGTCGTCGGCGGTCCACGGCGTCGGGGCGTTGAACGGGTCGATCAGCGGCTGCGTGCTGCCGGCCGCGTGGCTGCCGTGACAGTTGAGGCACTCGATCTTGGCGCCGCTGAAGGCCTGGTCGGCATCGCTGATGTCGTGGTGGCTGTTGACCGCCCGCATGGTGCCCTCTTCGCCGAAGCAGTAGTCGCCATACCACTCGTTCCACTGCAGGGTACCCATGAAGCGGGTGGCGATATCTGGCGGGGCATTGCCGTTACCGAAGGGATCGGCCGGGTCGGTGAGCCGCATGGCGCCGTCGGCGTCGTGGCAGCTCATGCAGAAGTCCGACAGGTCGGGATCGGAGGTCAGGTCGGCCGGCTGCACGAAGCGGTAGACGCTGCCGTCGTCGGCGTCGATCAGATCGACATAGCCGTCCATGTGGGTGGTCTGGTCGTGGCAGACCACGCAGGCGTCGTTGCTCAGCTCGGCGCCGTAATGGGCATGTGCATCGCTGGCCGGGAACTCACCCACCACCGCTCGCCGCCCGCCGACCGGGACGCCGTCGCCGTTGTCCTGCAGCACGGAGTGGCAGTCGATGCACGAGCCGCCGGTGGGCAGGAAGCCGGCGTTGTGCGGGTGACAGTCGGTGCAGTTCTGGTTGGCATAGTGCGCATGGTCGCCGTCGGCGGTGTTGCGGTGATGCGCCGTGCTGGTGTGGCAGACCTCGCACATGCCGTCGTAGCTGGCCGGGCTGTGGTTGCTGTGGATGAAGTCGGCCAGGCCGTCGCCCGACACGTCGTCGTCCTGGAAGGTCATGGCCACGCCGTTGACCGTGCGGGCCACCAGGTAGAGGTTGAGGCTGTTGGGATCGTGGACGTCGTGGCAGTCCTTGCAGCCCGGCTGCCAGGGGCCACGCACGTCGTGGCCGACGTGGTCGCTGTGGCAGAGCTGGCAGAGCCCGTCGTCGTTGGCGGCCCGCAGCAGCATGCCGTCGCCCTCGCCGCCGTTGGCCCCGCCCGACGTGGCGTTGTGCACCGCGTGGCAGGTGCGGCACTCGACGTTGCCGGCGATCAGAGTCATGGGAGCGATGGCGGCCGCGTCGGGGAACTCGCCCTGGCCGGCCGGATAGGCAAAGCCCACCGGGTGGGTGCCACGCTCGCCCAGACCCTCGTTACGCGGGGCGTGGCACTGCTTGCACATGGCGTCGCCGTCGTTGCTGACCCGCAGGTAGGGCGCGCCGGCGTCGCTGTTGTGCTGGTTGTGGCAGGTGGCGCACTTGATGTTGCCGGAGTCGTCGAGATAACGCTCCATCTCACCGCCGGCGGCCGGGCCGACCGAATCGGCCAGGGGATTGGCGGCCGGTACGCCCCAGGCGTGCGAGCTGCCCTGGCCGTCGGTGGCGTTGGGGTTGGTGCCGTAAGGGTCGGCCACGTCGCGTTCGTGGATCATCATGTCGAGGGCCTGGCCGCCCGAGCTGTGACACGAGAAGCACAGGGCCTGCTGGCCTTCCTGTGTGCTGACGTCGCTGCCGGGCTGTCCGGTGATGCCGTGGCAGCGGCCGCAGATGATGCTGGCGTCGTCGTTCATGTGGGGGCCGTCGAAGCCGGGCTGCGGCCCGCGTCCGTCGGGCTTGCCCAGCATGTCAGGGCCCAGGGGCTTGAGCAGACGCTGGGCATCGAGATCGCACCAGTTGGTGCCGGGCGGATCGAAGCCGTCGTCGCCGGGACCGGGGCCGCGGTTGTTCCAGGTGGGGGTCTGGTAGATCTCCACGCTGGAGGTGTTGGTGCTGACCACGTACAGCCGCGAGCCGTCCGGGCTGAGCGCCAGGTCGCAGGGCGTACGCAGGTCGCCGGGGTTCGAGCCGTAGGTGACCACCTTGCCCAGGTGGCGGCCGGCCGAGTCGAGGATGCGTACCGCCGACATGAAGGCGTCGGCCACGTAGATGCGGCCGGCGGAGTCGGCCGCCAGGCCCTGGGTGCGTGGCATCCAGCCTTCCTGCAGGCCGCCGGGCAGGTAGATGATGCGGAAGCCGAAGCGGCGTTGGAAGACGCCGGAAGTATCGAAGACCTGTCCGCGGAAGTTGTCGTGATCGGCGACGATGATGTGGTCGTTGGCGCTGTCGAAGGCGATGGCGCTGGGGTACATGAACTGGCCGTTGCCCTCGCCGCGGATGCCGAACTTGAGCGCCAGGCTGCCGTCGGAGTCGAAGCTGTAGACGTCGTCGCTCTCGGGGTCGACGACGTATATGCGTCCGGTTGCGGGATCGATGGCGATGTCGGTTGGTCCGTCGAAGCTCACCACCGGGCTGCCCTGGCCGTCGAGGGTTCCGGTGCGCAGCAGGTTGCCGGCGTCGATGGTGTAGATGCCGACCTCGTTGGTTTCACGCAGCGAGATGAACAGCCGGCCGTCGGGATGGGCGGCGATGCCCAGGGGTCCTTCCGGTACGAGGGCGCTTCCCAGCAGCGTGCCGTTGGCGTCGTACCACACCAGCTTGTTGGCCCAGGGATCGGTGACGTAGACGGTGCCGTGGGGGGCCACCGCCACCCGCGCCGGGCTGCGCAGTTCCTCGGTCAGCGAGCCCAGATGCGTCAACGCCGGTACGTCCGGAAGCAGCAA
>CAZRSM010000179.1:0-4737 GCA_964602755.1 uncultured Planctomycetales bacterium | reverse complement strand
TCGTGGTATTTCATCAGCAGGTGGGCGTCGACCGGCTCGTAGAGCTGGCCGGCGTGGGCGTAGATGGCGTATGACGCGAACAGGGCTTCCATGCCGAAGGTGCGGGCCTCATCCGAGACGATCGGCACGATCAGCTTGCCGAGCTGCTTGTCGCGCAGCAGCCGGGCGAGCATGCGCAGGTAAGCCATCGTGGTCGAGGCCGGCCGCTTGCCGCTGCCGTCGTAGAACTCGGCCAGCAGGTCGCGCTGCGGCGCGCTCAGCGGCGCGACGGTGACCTTGCGGGCCGGCAGCGGCCCGCCCAGCGCCCGGCGGCGCTCCATGAGATACTCGTATTCCGGGCTGCCCTTGGCGAAGCGGCAGAACGGCACCCGCGCGATTTCGCGGTCGGAAATGGGAATCTCGAAGCGATCACGGAAGTGCTTGAGTTCCTGCTCGTTGAGCTTCTTCTGCTGGTGCGTGATGTTGCGGCCCTCGCCGGCCTCGCCCAGGCCGTAGCCCTTGATGGTGCGGGCCAGGATGACCGTCGGGCGGCCGTTGCCCTCGAGCGCCGCGCGGTAGGCGGCGTAGACCTTGACCGGATCGTGCCCGCCCAGGCGCAGCTTCTGGATCTGCTCGTCGGAGAGGTGCTCGACCAGCTTGAGCAGCCTGGGGTGCTTGCCGAAAAAGTGCTCGCGGGCGTAGGCGCCCGATTCGACCGAGTAGCGCTGCCACTGGCCGTCGACCACGTCCTGCATGGCCTCGATCAGCAGGCCCTCGGTGTCGGCGTCGAAGAGCGGATCCCAGTCGCTGCCCCAGATGACCTTGATGACGTTCCAGCCGGCGCCGTGGAAGGCGGCCTCCAGCTCCTGGATGATGTTGCCGTTGCCGCGCACCGGACCGTCGAGGCGCTGGAGATTACAGTTGATGACCCACACCAGGTTGTCGAGCTGTTCGCGCGCCGCCAGCGTGATGGCTCCCAGGCTCTCCGGTTCGTCCATCTCGCCGTCGCCCAGGAAGGCCCAGACGCGCCGCCCGGAGGTGTCTTTCAGGCCGCGGTCGCGCAGGTATTCGTTGAAGCGCGCCATGTAGATCGAGGTGATCGGTCCCAGCCCCATCGAGACGGTCGGGAACTGCCAGAAGGTGGGCATCAGCCAGGGATGGGGATACGACGACAGCCCGCCGCCGGAGGCCATCTCGCGGCGGAAGTTGATCAGGTGGTGCTCGTCGAGACGGCCTTCGAGGTAGGCCCGGGCGTAGATGCCGGGAGCCGAGTGGCCCTGGAAGAAGATCATGTCGCCGCCGGCGTCATCCTCGCAGCCGCGGAAGAAGTGGTTGAAGCCGACTTCCAGCAGCGTGGCGGCCGAGGCGTAGCTGGAGATGTGACCGCCGATGCCGTCGCAGGCGCGGTTGGCCCGCACGACCATGGCCATCGCGTTCCAGCGCACGTAGCTCTTGATGCGGCGTTCGATCTGCCGGTCGCCGGGGTAATCCGGCTGCTCGCTGTGGTGGATGGTGTTTACATACGGCGTGCAGGCGTCGGAGAGCGCGTGGATGCGCATGCGGTGGGCCCACTCGTGCAGGCGGTCGAGCAGGAAGGCGGCGCGCTGCGGCCCGTGGGTCTGTCGTACGGCCTCGATCGACTCGATCCAGTCGCGGGTTTCCTGAGGGTCGGGGTCGCGGAAGGCTGCCCTTTGTGTGTCCATGCTGGTTTCCTGTTGCCCTGTGTGTCTGTGGCCCTCGGCCGCCGGCCCGGGATGCCGGCCGACCGTGACGAGTGGACGGGCCGTCATCGAGACCTGCGGGCGTCGGCGGTTGGTCCCCCCTCCCGAACATCGGCTCGGCGGAGCGCGCCGGCTCGCCGGGCCGTCGGCTGATTGTAACGCCGATCGCCGCGCTGGCGCCGCCGCGGCCGGGCGCGGCGGGGGTTTTCAGGTTTCGGCGAACTGGGTGCGACACAGCCGCCCGTAGAACGGACAGCTCTCCAGCAGCTCGTCGTGCCGGCCGACCGAGACCACTCGTCCCTCGTTGAGCACCACCGTCAGATCGGCCCGCGCGATGGTGCTGTAGCGGTGCGCGATGATGAACATGGTGCGGCCGCGCGACACGTCGGCGATGGCCTGCTGGATGTCGCGTTCCGACTCGCTGTCCACCTGGCTGGTGGCCTCGTCGAGGATCAGGATGGCCGGATCGCGCAGGATGGCCCGCGCCAGCGCGATGCGCTGCCGCTGGCCGCCCGAGAGGCTGCGCGGATCGATCCAGGCGTCGTAGCCGGCCAGCACCCGGCCGTCGACCCGCGTGGTCAACGTGCTGACGAACTCGTCGATGTGCGCCCGCCGGGCCGCCTGACGAACTGCCTCGTCGTCGGCCTCGGGGCAGCCGTAGGCGATATTGGCCCGCACGGTGTCGGCGAAAACCACCGCGTCCTGCGTGACCAGCCCGATCTGGCGGCGCAGCGAATCCAGCGTTACTTCGGCGATGTCCACCCCGTCGATCAGGATGCGCCCGGCGGTCGGCTCGTAGAAGCGCAACAGCAGCGACATCAGCGTGGTCTTGCCCGAGCCGTTGGGACCCACCAGCGCCACCACCTGCCCCCTGGCGATCCTGAGACTCACGTCTTCGAGCACCAGGCGCTGCGGGTTGGAGGGATAAGCGAACGAGACGTTCTCGAACACGATCGACTCGCGCAGCGGCCCGAGCGCGCGCCTGGCCCGCTCGGCGGCGGCCTGGTCTTCGGTCTGGGCCTCGCGCAGTTCGAGCAGTCGCCGGGCCGAGGCCTCGGCCGCCTGGAGCCGGTTGTTGACCTTGCCCAGCTTGCGGATCGGGTCGAAGATGCCGCCCAGGCACACCAGGGCCGCGAAGAACAGGTGCGGCTCGAGTTGCTGGTTGAACACCCGGTTGGCCCCATACATCACGAAAGCCGACACGCCCAGCATCGCCAGCAGCTCGAGGACCGGCTTGGTGCCCGCCTCGATCAGCTCGATGCGCGTCTGGGCCCGGGTCAGCACGCGCCCCTCGCGCTCGAACCGCCGACTCTCGGCCTCCTGGCAGCCGTAGCTCTTTACCACACGGATGCCGGCGATCTTCTCGTTGAGATGGTCCAGCAGCCGGCCCCACGATTCGCTGGCGCGGCGCTGCTGCCGCTTGACCAGCCGCCCGAACAGCCCCATCACCAGAAGCCCGATCGGCAAGCCCAGCCCCGCCACGATCAGCAGCCGCCAGTCGATCATCACCGTCAGTGCCAGCACGCCGGCCGCCTTGAGCGGCTCGCGCAGGGCCCGGCCGAACAGCGTGGTCATGCCCACCTCCACCTTGCTGATGTCGGTGGCGAAGCGGCCCAGCGTGTCGCCCGGCGGATGCGTGACGTGCCAGCTCATCGGCAGACGCAGCACGTGCTCGGCCAGCTCGCTGCGCAAATCGTGCAAGGCCCGCTGCACCGCCGTGGCGATCAGGCCCTCATTGGCCAGCCGACACAACCCGCCGGCCAGCGTCACCGCCACCAGGGCGGCCATCACCAGCCCCAGCGTGCGCAGCCGACTGCCGGGATCCTTGCCGCCGGGCAGCAGACCGGCGATCTGCCCCAGCCGGCGCGACCACCAGCGTGGCGGCTTGAGTTGCAGCTCGATATCGGCCGCCGGGCCGCCGCCGACGCGCAGCACGCGTGCCGCCGCCCGCTGTCCGTCGAGCACCGCCAGGCGCTCCATCAGGGCATACGCGCTGCCCGGCCGGCCCTCGACGGCCACCAGGCGATCGCCGGGCTGCAGCACACCCGCGTTGGGCGAGCCTTCGTCGACATAGCTGACGATCAGACCCGCCGGATCGTCAGGCATGTCGGCGGCGATGATCACGTCGAGGCGGCGCTGCGTCTCGCTGCGATGAAGCCAACTGGCCAGGGTCTCGTGGTCGGCGAAAACCACCTTCAGCAGCGGCACGATGCTGGAGATGCTGAAGGTGTAGAACAGGCTTACGCCCACCGCTGCCAGCATTCCCAGCAGCAGCGGCCGCAGGTGCCGGCGCAGATAGTGCAGCGTGGCCCGGAAGTTGGGCAATCCGGCCTTGGAGCGCAAACGATCGGCCATGTGCGCATATTAGCCCCAAACCCGCCCCTTCGCCGACCGGCAGACGGCTGCCTTCGGCGGTTGCGTTGCCCTCCCGCCGGCCGACCGATAGAGTATCGCTTCCGCTACTGATACTCGCATCGATCGTTCGTGCTGGAGCCGAAGATGTCGCTAGCCGCCGCCGTATGTGCCAAGGCCGTCGAGTTGGGCAAGCTGTCGCTGCGCATGACCGCGCTGGCCGGCTCGGGCCACCCCTCGAGCGCCCTGTCGCTGGCCCACCTCGTCACGTACCTGATGTACCGGCAGATGCGCTGGGATCCGGCCGATCCGTGGAATCCGACCGCGGACCGGCTCGTGCTCTCCGAGGGCCACGCGGTGCCGATCGTCTATGCCGCTTACGCCGACCTGGGCGGTGTGGTGGTCGAGCAGGGCACGCGCCGCCGACTGACCATCGACGACCTCGACACGCTGCGGGCCCGCGACAGTGTGCTCGACGGCCACCCCAACCCGGCCGAGGGCTTCCCCTTCTTCGACGCGGCCACCGGCAGCCTCGGCCAGGGGCTCAGCGTCGCCGCCGGACTGGGGCTGGCCGCCCGGCAGGCCGGAAGCGATCGGCGGGTCTACTGCCTGATCGGCGACGGCGAGTCGCGCGAGGGACAGATCTGGGAAGCCCTGGACTTCATCGTCGATCATAAGCTCACCA
>CAZRSM010000178.1:0-3636 GCA_964602755.1 uncultured Planctomycetales bacterium | reverse complement strand
CCTTGGCGTTTCTTGGCGTCTTGGCGGTTCCCTTGGCGTTTCTTGGCGTCTTGGCGGTTCCCTTGGCGTTTCTTGGCGTCTTGGCGGTTCCCTTGGCGTCTTGGCGGTCCTGGACCGGCGACGAGCGATAAAGTTGCCGGTGCGGCACCCGGTCAGTGCGTCAGGCCCTGGGCCTGATCACGCGAGTCGACGACGACTGCGTACAAAAGGCTCACGGTTGCGCGGCCAATGAGTTATAATCCAGGCGCAAAGCAGTTCACCACGCCATCAAGTCCGTGAGTGTGGGACTCTACGAGCGCGCCTGGCGTGCGCCGACCCGGAGGAGGAAGTCGCGGTGGCAAACGCCCGCCGTTGCAGCAACCCGCTCGCCGAAACCGGTTTCGGCCATCCGGCGCGCCGCCTGACGGTGCTGGCCTGCGTGCTGGCCTGGCTGTTGGCGCCCGCGTGGTCACAGGTGAGCCACTTCGACCAGGCCGGCGACGTGGTGCTGCGCCGTACGGATCTCAACGGCGACGGGCCGGTGGACCCCAACGCCCATCGGCTGCCCGACCTGCTGGAGTGCCGGCTGGGCGCCTGGCAGCCGGGCAACCCGACGGTCGATCTGTTCAGCGGGTCGTGGGTGTCGGCGCCGGCGGACTTCTTCCGACTCGACGTGGTTTTCGCGGGGCTGGTCAATCCGCCGGGCACGCTGGGCTGCTGCGGCGACGTGTTCGATCCGTTTCGCTACGGGCCGCATCCGGTGTTCGGCTACGTCGAGATCGACGTCGACGCCGACGAGAACACCGGCGGCGAGCTGGACTGGCCGCACTTCACGTACTTGGGCAACGCGGCGCGTTGGGGCGGCGTGCCGGCCGAGCCGCGCTTCGCCGGCCGGGCGGCTGAGAGCCTGGCTGACTTCGACAACGACGTGACCACGGCCCCGCTGGTGGAGTTCAGCGGCACCGACTTCCTGCTCGAGCTGCTGGGCTGGAATATCACCTACGTCAATCCGTGGATCGCCGGCGACGGCGATCTGACGTTCGAAAGCGGCGAAACGTGGGTGGTCTACGGCGTACAGTTCCCGCGGGCGCACGGATATGAGGGTTTCAGCTTCGCCTGTTGCACCGGGCTTGAGGGGCAGTATCTGCCGCTGGTCGCGGTGCAGTTCGCGCACGATCCGGCGGTCGACGAGACCACCGTTTCGCTGGTCTATCCGCTGACCAACGCCGGTTCGGCGGCCATCTACGGTCAGACGCCCGAACCCAACGACGGCGACGCCAGCAATCAGAACAGCATCGAGGAGGCCTTGGCCGAGTTGATCTACTCGGCCACCTATGCGCCGCCCGAATGGCGCAGCGACCCGGCCTTCGCCATCATCAGCGGCTGGGAGACCAAGTCGGCCTGCGACTATCTCGACCCGCAACAGTGGCGGATCACGGCGGCGATGGCCTGCAGCTACAGCGAGCAGCTCGGCCCCGACGAGCTGCTGGCCTGGACCGACATCCTGGCCAACGTGCGGCCCGGCGACTACGACGGCGACGGAAGCGTCACGCCGAGTGACCTGGCGGCCTTCGACGCCTACCTGAGCAGCGCCGACGGGGCGGTGGGCGTCGACGGCGACGGGATAGTCAACGGACAGGTACACCTGATCAACTTCGGGCCGAACTTCAGCCTTTTTGACCGTGATTACGACGGCGTGGTCGACGCGGCCGACCGGCCGCCGCTCACCGGCGACCTCGACGGCGACGGCGACGTCGACCTGGGCGATCTGGCGCTGCTTCTGGCCGGTTACGGGAGCTGCAGCGGCGAGCCGGGCTACGTGGCCGAATACGACCTCGACGCCAGCGGGTGCATAGACCTGAGCGATCTGGCGCTTATCCTGGGCAACTACGGCGCGGTTTCGTGAGCGCAAGGCCAGGCGGGGAGATGAGCAGCAAAGGGGAGACAAGGTGTGGCGCAGCGTGGCGGCCGACCAGGCGCGGCTTCACGCTGATCGAGCTGCTGGTGGTGATCGGCATCCTGCTGGTCCTGCTGGCGGCGCTGACCGCCGCCCTGGGGCGGGTGCGCGCGGCGGCCCGCAGCTTCCGTTGCAAGAACAACCTCAAGACCGTGACGTTCGATTTCACCCTGTTCGCCGACGAGGGGGCCCACGCCGACCGCGGCGACAGCGAGCGGCTGTACACCCGTGGCTTCCGCCTGGAGGACTTCCAGGAATCGATCTACGGCATCGACGAGTTCTGGGACGTGCCGGGCGAGCACCACGTGCCGCTCGAACCGGCCCAGCAGCCGCTGATGTGCCCGGACGGGCCGCAGGAGCTGTACCGCAACGCCGGCCTGCCGTGCTCGCAGTTCGCCGTGGGGCCGGTCGAGAACGTCAGCGTGGGCTTCAACATGCGGCTGCATCGGGCCAGCGTGCGGTTGGGCGGGCGCTGGATTCTGTATCCGGTCTCGCTGGGATCGCGGATCCTCGAGCATCCCCTGGTGCCGCTGGTGTTCGATGTTGACGGGCAGGTCGCCGCCGGGCGGCGCCTGGCGCCGTATTACAGTGCGCCGCCGGTCGAGCAGGAGCCGGAGGGCATGTATGCCGCCGGGCGGTTCTGGTTCCCGGCGCCGCGGCACGGCGGGGAGGTCAACGTGGGCTTCGTGGGCGGGCACGTGCTGGCCGCCGAGCAGCCCCAGCGCAAGTACACCTGGGACTGGAGCTATCAGCCGCCGGTCGATGGAGCGGCGCGGCGGTATCATTAGAACCGCGCATGGAGCGTCGTCCGGCAGGGCGTGGTCGGCCAGCGCGGGTCGGCCGGCTGCGCAAGCGAACGCGGTCGGCCTGGATCGGACGGACCAAGGTAACGAACGCCGCGAAGCTCCGGGGACGGCGGTGGAACTTCGGCACAAGTTCGCAGCACTGGCGCTGATCTACGTCGCGTCGATCTCGGCCAACCTGCTGATGTCGGCGTGGTGCATCCTGGTCTATTTCCAGTCGGCTTTCGGCAGCTATCAGAGCGCGATCATCACGCAGGACCGCATTGGCGAGCTGCGGCTGCTGGTGCGCCGCCAGTTGGCCGCGCTGGCCGGCGACGCGACCACGCGCCCGGCCGACGGCGACGCGCAGCGGCTGCAATACCGCATCACCGCCTTGCGGCGGGTGATCGAGGCCAGTGGCGAGAGCCGTCCGGATTCGTGGGCGCGCATCGCACCGCTGCTCGATCGCAGTGCGCAAATCGTCGAACGGGTCACCGGCGGCCGGACGCCCAGCGCGGCCGAGCGGGAGGTCTTCGTGCAGCTCGAGCGGCTGCTGGGCGAGGCGGCGCTGGAGACCAGCCAGCGGCGTCAGGCGGCCGTCAGCGAGGCCGAGCGTACGCAACGCAGAGTGGTGCTGATTCTGCTGGCCAGTGCCATCGTCGGGCTGCTGCTGTGTGCGGCCGGGCTGGTGTTCGTGCGACGCTGGGTGCTGCGGCCGGTGGCCGACCTGCGGGCGGCGACGCGCGAGATCGCGCGCGGCAACTTCGAATACCGCATCGTGCCGCGCAGCCGGGACGAGCTGGGCCAACTGGCCCGCGAGGTGAACCAGATGGCGGCCACCATCGTGCAGATGCAGGCCGAGCTGGTCGACAAGGAACGGCTGGCGGCCGCCGGCGCGATGGTTTCGCGCCTGGCCCC
>CAZRSM010000177.1:0-1537 GCA_964602755.1 uncultured Planctomycetales bacterium | reverse complement strand
CCTCGGCCAGCTTGACCGCCGCCTTGCCGCCCAGCCCTTTGAGACCTTCCTCCAGGCGCTGGTTCCAGAACTCCAGCGCCACGCGGTTCTCGGCCATCGCCAGCCACAGGTCGACCGCCGGACCGAGCTTCGCCAGCCTGCGCCGCAGCGGCTCGGCGGCCTGCTCGAACACCTGGCGCGCCCGCTCGTACTCGGCCTCGCGCTGCTGCACCTGCTCGCGCGCGGCGCGCAGCTCGCGCAGGCTCCCGCCCAGCCCCAGGTCGAAGTCGGTCTGCAGGCGCTCCAGCCGCTGGCGCTCCAGCTCCAGCCGCCAGCCGGCGGTGAGCTGGGCCTCGCACAGCCCGCGCAGCTCGCTCAGGGCCCGCTCGACCGGAGCCACATCCAGCCCCTGCTTGCGGGCCTGCTGTTCGAGCCGACTGCGCTCCAGCTCGGCGGCGTGCACCTGCTCGATGGAGAACGAAAGCGCCAATGCCCGCTGCTTGTCGCCGGCCACGCGCGACAGGATCTCGTTCTCGGTCACCCGCGCGGTGCGTATCTGGGCGATCTTCTCCTGCTGGGCGGTGATGACCTCGCGGAAGGCCGTGGCCACCTCGCGCGTGGGGTGCACCTGCAGCAGGCCCACGTAGCGCACTTCCAGACCCAGGCGGGCCTCGGTCACCCGCTGGCTGATGCGGCCCAGCAACTCGCGGTCGGCGGTGTGCCGCCCGTCGCCCAGAAGCTGGTCGATGTGGTGCGAAGCCGCGAACTGCACCACCTCGTTCCAGGCGATGTCGCGGATGGTACGGTGCGGATCGGCCGACGTGCGCGTGTAGTCCACCAGCCGGTCGGCGTCGATCGAGTATTGCACCACCACGACCATGCGGGCCAGGTGTTCGGCGGCCCGCCGGGCGGCGGCCTGCCGCCCGGCGGCCGACTCGAGCGGCTCGATCTCGGGCAGCGGCGCCGGAGCGATCACGAAATCGAAGTGGTCGCGCCCGGAGTGCTGCTTGTCGGTCCACAGCTCGACGTCGGCCTTGTCATCCTTCTCGTCCTTGCGCAGCGGCTGGTCGAAGTCGCGATAGCCGACGTAGACTTCGTACAACTGTTCGGTGTTGTACAACCGGGCCACCTCGAACGGCGCCGGCCATTTGAAGTAGATGCCCGGTTCGAGCGGGTGCTCGGGATCGATCTGGCGTCCGAACCGTTCGATGATGGCCCGCTCGAAGGGCTGGACCACCACGATGCAGCTCAGCAGCCAGATGGCCACCGCGCCGGTGGCCACCAGCGGCACGAACGCCCGCTGGAGCAACTGGTAGAACCAGGTCTGCGAGACCTCGAAGCCGAACTGATAGTTGATCGCCTCGGCCAGGCTGTGGGCGATTCCGCCCGGTTCCGAGAGCATGCCCAGCAGCCGGCTGTCGAAGCACGCCCGCGGCTCGACGCCCGGGCTGCGCGGGCGATACAGATCCAGCAGGAAGTTGATCAGCGTCTCGACGCCCAGCAGGGCCATCATCACCGGGATGCCGAAGGCCACGTAGCGTTCCCAGCCCGCCAGATC
>CAZRSM010000176.1:0-10364 GCA_964602755.1 uncultured Planctomycetales bacterium | reverse complement strand
GCAGATCGCCGAGGCGGTGCGGCTGCTGGGACGCTGCGCGGCTGTTTTTGCCGAGCCGGCGGCCGCCGCCAGCATTGCCGGCGTGGCCCAGGCCCTGGCCCAGGGCGTGGTCTCGCCGGGAGATTCGGTTATCGCGGTCGTCACCGGCAACGGTCTCAAGGACGCCGCCGGCGCGCTGCGGGCGGTGGGCCGGCCGTTCGAGGTCGAACCGGAGCTGGACGCCGTGCTGCAGATCATCGAGCGCGGCTGACTGACCCGCGCAGCCGGCCGGCGTCAACTGATAGTTCGCTATTCGCTGTTGCCAAGCAGCGGGCGCAAGGCGGCGGCCAGCAGCGCGTAACCCTGCTCGTTGAGGTGCAGCCCGTCCCAGGTAAGCTCGGCGCGCAGCTCGCCGGCTGAATCCTGGCCGTCAAAACTCACCACCTGGTGATAGAAATCCACCAGCGGGCAATCGAACTCGACAGCCGCGGCAGCAATGCGGTCATTGAGCTGCGGCACGAGCGGATTGACCGCCGAAAACCGCCCGCGCGCCGGCAGCTCGTTGACGACGATCAGCCGGGTATCGGGCGACCGTCTGCGGATCGTCTCGATGACCCGTCGATGGTTGGCGGCGATCTGCGCCAGGCTGGGCCGCCCGCAGCGGGCCAGCTCGCCCAGATCGTTGACGCCGTTGTTGAAGACCACCGCCGCGGGCTGGCAATCGAAGACCGACACGTCGAGGCGGTGCAGGATGCCGCGGCCTTCCCAGTCGAGCCGGTCGGAGGCGATGCCGCGGTTGACTATCGGCAGACCGGGCAGATGGCGCTCGGTATCGAACCACTCGAAGTGCGACGAGCCGAGCAGCACGATGCCGCCGGGGGCGACGCACTCGGCGGCGAATTGCCGCATGCGCCGCTCGTAGTGCTCGCGCGGGTCGAGTACCTGGGGCCGCCTTGTCACGCGCGTTTCTCCACCTGGATGCGTGTTAGCGGAGACGTCAGCCGGCGACGAACATCGACGAGCGAGCGGGGGGGCCGGTTTCTAATCGTAAACCCGCTCCAGCCGCGCCTGCGGGTAGTAATGCGCGCATATCTCGCGATAGTCCTTGCCCAGCAGCGCCATGCCCAGGGCACCCATCTGGCACAGACCGACGCCGTGACCCCAGCCGGCGCCGCGCAGCCGCACGCTCATGATCCGTCCTCCTGCGTCGCGCTCGAGCAGCAGCTCGAAAGCGCTGCTGTAGAGGAAGCGACGGTGCAGCACCCGCCTGATCTCGTATTCGCTGTCGACGACCGCCTGCGACGGCCGGCCCGCGACGTCGGTCCAGCGGACCTCCAGCCGGCTGGCCCGTCCGCTGACGCCGCGGGCCAGCACGCGCAGATCCAGCAGGCGCGCCAGGTTCGCCGCCCGCGGCAGACGCTGGCGCAGCAGGTCCTCCAGCTCTCCGGGGGCATAGCTGACCTGCCAGCGGAAGTAGTCGCCCGGCTCGTCGACTTTGCCCAGGTAGCTCGCCACCTGCTGCGGCCCTATGAGTCGCGGGCTGCAGTAGGCCCCCGGGCGTTCGAGCCATTGGCCGGCCAGGTAATCCGACAGGTTCGCCTCGCTGACGGGGAAGAACCCGGCTTCCGGCGCGTCCGGCGGGGCATCGACCACCGCCGAAATGCCCGGCTTGTCGGCCCCCCACACGAACCGCGGCTCTTCGCTGATTCCGCCGCAGCACTTGGAATAGTTGGCGTCGAGCACGCGCCCGTCGTCGGCCAGCAGCACCTGGCCGCGCGTCTGGCGAACGGCCGCGAGTGCCGCGGGCGTCAGGTCGCCCGTGCCGCGGTAGCGCTGGCAGCAGTCATCGTTGCAGCGATCAAAGGGTGCGTCGGCGTGCTTGGGTTCGGTGAAGGCCAGCAGCCAGGAGCGCGCCACCACGCACTGGGCCTTGAGCAACTCGCCCGGACACTGGCCGCTCATCTCGGCGGTGATCACGCCCGCCAGGTAGTCTTCCAGCGGCAGGCAGTTGACGACCAGCACACAATCGCCCGCGGCCCGCAGCTCCAGCTCGCCGGCGAAACGCTCGTCGGTCAGCTTGTACCAGTGGAAGCCGCGGCCGGCCGGCACCGCGTGTACACAGATGCCGCCGCCCTGAGAGGGCGGCTCGCGCGTGACCGGCACCAGCCGCAGCACCTCGGCCCGCACCTGCTGCCCGGAGTGCCGCAGTTCGACCCGACCGCCGGCGGCGGTTACTTCGGCGCCCTGCCCGGCCGGCAGCAGCGCAGCGTCGCGCGCCCCGGCGATGCGACAGTCGCACCGGCCGGCGGCCAGCCGGAGGTGCGTCCGCCGGTCTGCCTCCAGGACGATGCCGACGCGCACGGTCGGTTCGCGACGTTGCCCGGGTTGCCACTGTGGCAGGGTCGCGCTTTCCATGGCACTGCACTGTAGGCCCGGCGCCGTGGCGATGCCAGCCGGCAAAGAAAACGGCCGACCGGGACGAGGTGTCCGGGTCGGCCGCGAGATGGCGTTCGGCAGTCGGGCTAGGGCTTCTTGGCGCCCATGCCGCACTTGTTCTTGGCGCCGCTGCTGCACTGCCGCTTGGCGCCCTTGCCACCGCAGCCGCCGCCGGCGAGGGCCACCTGCTTGCCGCCGGCGCTCTCGAGCGCGTCGAGCGCAGCCTTGATGCGCTCGATGGCCAACTGGTAGCTGGCGATGGTCTTGGAAGTGGTGACCAGCTTGCCGACCTTGTAGCGCGTCACGTCGCCGTTGTCGACCTTCATCTCGACCGCGTCGGCCGCCTGGCGGGCCTTGGCGGCGGCCTGCTCGGCGGTCGGCTGATCGTCGAAGACGAACGAGCCGAGGCGGTACTTGACGCTGGTGCCTGCCTGCCTGGCCATCTGCTCGGCGGCCTGCGGGCAGCCCACGCACTTGTCGCCCACCGCGTACTTGACGCTCAGGATGCTGCCGAGGAAGTCCTCGAGCACCTCGGTCTGCGCGGCCAGCGCCGCCGGCTTCTCGTCGAAGACCTGGTCGCCGACCACGTACCTGATGGCCACGTTCTTCTCTTTGGCCAGCTTGGCGGCGGTCTTGGGACAACCGATGCGCTCGTCGCCGACCATGTAGGCCAACCGCGGGAACTTGACGCCCTTGTAGCCGACCTGCTCGCCGGTGCAGCTCACGTCGCCGCACTTGCCCTTCTTCTTGTCACAGCCCTGCTTGCCTTTCTTCGAGCAGCAGTCCTTCTTGGCCTGGTCCTGGCACTTGTCGGCCTTGTCCTGGCACTGGGCCGCCCTGGCCTTGTCGCAGCCGGCCTTCTGCTTCTTCTGGCAGCCGGCGGGCTTGTCCTGTGCCGCCGCCAACGCCGCCAACGCCAATACTGTCAACGCCACCGCTGTGAACCGCTTGTACATCACACGTTCCTTTCACCTGATGAGTACGGCCTCATCTTCCCCTGGTGGCGATCGCCTCCGGCCCGCCGTCGTCGGTCACGGACGCGGCCCCGTGCAATTCCGATCGCCGCTCTGTACGAGTCACCTCGGGGTGTTCGACTCGCAGGTGCACGATTCTAGCTGATCGAGCCTGTTGGTCCAAGCGCTGGTCGACGACGGCCGGAAACAACCGGGTTACAATGCCACCGTCCGCTTGCGGAGATACGCCGGTGAAAAACGCTGCTGCCCTCCTGCTGTGCGCCGCCCTAGGCGCCGTGGCCGCTGCCCAGCCGACTGCGCCGCCGCTGGCGGTGGTCGGCTTCGAGGCCCGCGACCTGGCCGCGCGCGACGCCTGGGTTCCCCTGGCACTGGAAGAGACGCTCACCTGGCGGCTGCGCCGCGTGCCGCAACTGCTGGCGATCCCCTCGGTCAGGCTGCACCAGGCCCGCGACGAGCTGCGCGAGCGCGACGACGCGCCGCCGATCGCCTGGAAACGGGTCGTCACGCTGGTCGGGGCCAGGCAGTGGCTTACGGGCCGCTGTTCCGGCCGGGCATCTAAACTCATTGTCGAGCTTGAGTTGCGCGACGTATCCGACGGCCGGGTGCTCGCCGGCGCCACGCTGGGGCCCGATCGGCTGATGGCCGTGATCGACCAGGCCACACGTTGGACGCTGGGCCAGCTCGACGTGCGCGACCTGCCGCCCGAGGTCGATCGGCTCATCATGGCTCCCCCGGCCCGCTCGCCCAGCGCCCTGGAGTATTACGCCAAGGCCGTGACCGCGGCGCGGCAGCAGAAGTTCCGCGACGCCAAGTTCTATGTGGACAATGCGCTCAACTACGACCCGGATTATCGGCCCGCCCTGATGCTGCTTTCCAAGCTGGCGCTCAAGGTGACGCCGGCCAACCTGGCGGCCGCCGAGCGGTTCCTGCGTCGGTTCCGGCTCTCGGCCCGGCGGGCCGGCGACCCGGTCGACCTGGCGCAGTACGAGATCGGCCAGGGGCTGGTGCTGATGATGAGCAAGTCCTTCGCGGTCGCTCGCAAGCGCTTCGAGACCGCCCTCAAGAGCGCTGCCGACCGTCACGACACGTTCGGCACGCTGGCGGCCAGGGTCAGCCTCAGCGAATACTGGATCAACGTGCCGGCCGATGACGAGCAGGCCCGCAAGGAGAACCTCGGCCGCGCCCTGGCACTGCAGCAGGAAACAGTGCAACTGCTCGATCAGCTCCACGACCGCGTCAGCCTCGTGGTGGCCAACAACAAACTGGGCTGGATCCACGACCGCCTGGGCCACGACCAGCAGGCCCTGGCGGCTTACCAGGCCTCGCTGTCGGCTGCCGAAGCTACCGGCTCGCTGCGCAACCAGGCCACCGCTTGGCTGTTCCTGGGGCAATGGCATCGCCGGCATCAGCAGTGGGACCAGGCCGTCGCCGCCGTCCGGCGCTGCCTGGAACTGGCCGGCGATCAGGCCCGCCCGCGGGTACGCATGGAGCTGGCGGCGGTGGAGCGCGAGCGCGGCGACCTGCGCGAGGCTCTGGCACAATACCGCACCGCGCTGGCCGAGCTGGAGAGCGGCGACGATCTGCTCAGCCAGTTCGCGTGCCAGCGGGCGGCGGCCGAGTTGCAGATGGAGCTGGGAGATCGGCAGTCGGCGATTGCCTCGCTGGCGGCGGCGATCGAGATCGCCGAGGCGTTGGAGTTGGGCAACCTGGATGAGCTGCGCGCCCAACTGGCCCGCTGGCAGACGGGCCAGCCGTAATCATATCAATACAACACCGGACACACGGCAGAAGTCAACAGGTCATGCAGTTGTATTGCCCACATTGCGGTCAGCAGATTCAGGCGGATGACATAAACCTGGACAAGGAGCTGGCCAAGTGCCGCAGTTGTAATGCGGTCTTCAGTTTTCACGGCGTGATAGAAGACGGCGGCCGCCGCGTGCGCCGCAAGCCGCGACCGGCCGTCCCACAGCCGCGCGGCATCACCGTCGAGGACACCGGGCTGGAACTGCGCATCGTGCGGCGCTGGTTCGGCGCCGCCGCGGTGTTTCTGCTGTTTTTCTGCGTGATGTGGGATGGGTTCCTGGTGGCCTGGTATGCCATGGCCACGCGTGCCGGGGCGCCGCTGATAATGAAGCTGGTTCCGCTGCTGCACGTGGCGATCGGGGCGGGGCTGACGTATTACACGCTGTGTCTGTTCGTCAATCGCACGGTGGTCGGCGTGGGCCGCGAGCTGACCATCACCCACGGCCCGCTGCCGTGGCCCGGCCGGCGGAGCATCGACGCCGGCGACATCGACCAGTTGTACGTCGCGCGGCGCATCCGCTACAGCCGCAACGGTCCGCGGGAATGGTACGACCTGCGCGCCGTGACGCGCGACGGACGCCGGCAGAAGCTCATCAGCGGTCTGCCCGAACCCGAACAGGCGCTCTACCTCGAGCAGGTTATCGAACAGCGCCTGGGCCTGCCCGACCGCCCCGTCGAGGGCGAGTTCAAGGAGTGAAGGCACGGAGGCACAAAGGCACTGAGGCACGAGGGGATTGAGGCGATCAGACGCGCATGCAGCAGGTCGCGGAGCGCGTGCGGCCGAACTCCCCTCCCTCCCAGGGAGGGGCGTGGGGGAGGGTGGAGGCTCAAGTGCGAAGTGAACAGGGAAGGGTGCAAAGTGGTAAGTGCCCGGTTCGCCTGGGCCGCACGGCTATCCGCCGTGCTGCGTGTATCCGCTGGCTGCGACCCCCCTGTGGTCCCCCCTGGAAGGGGGGACGGTCGGGAGAGCAGCAGCTAACATAGCGGCCCCGCTCGACGGTCGAACGGGGCCAGCCGCGCGGCAGCAGGTGTGATCACGATGAAGTACGCGCGCGTCAACATCGCGGCCATCGGCTACGAACTGCCCGAGATCCGGGTCAGCTCGGCGGCGCTCGAGCAGCGCCTGGCGGCGGTCTATCGGCGGCTGGGCATCCCCCAGGGACAGCTCGAAGCCCTCACCGGCATCCGCGAGCGCCGCTACTGGCCGCCCGGCACCAGCATGGCCGACGGGGCCAGCGCCGCCGGCCGCAAGACGCTGGATGCCGCCGCCATCGACCCGCGGCAGATCGGCATGCTGATCTACGCCGGCGTGTGCCGTGACAATCTCGAGCCGGCCACCGCCACCGCCGTGGCCGACGCGCTGGGTCTGGACTGGCGCTGCGACGTGTACGACGTCTCCAACGCCTGCCTGGGCGTGCTCAACGGCATGGTGCAGATCGCCAACGCCATCGAGCTGGGGCACGTGCGGGCCGGGCTGGTGGTGTCGTGCGAATCCGCCCGCCAGATCGTCGACCAGACCATCATGCGGCTGCTGGCCGAGCCGGAGCTGGAGCTGTTCAAGACCTCGCTGGCCACGCTGACGGGCGGCTCGGGGGCGGTGGGCGTACTGCTGGCCGATACCGAGCTGGCCCCGCGGGGTCATCGCCTGCTGGGCGGCGTGGCCCGCAGCGACTGTCGTTATCACAAGCTGTGCCGCTGGGGACCGGTTCGCGGCCTGCTGGGCAGCACCCCGCAGATCATGGAGACGCACGCGGTCGACGTGCTCAACCACGGCGTCGACCTGGGCGCCCGCACTTACGCCGAGTTCGTCCGCGAGCTGGACTGGCAGGACGCGCCGCCCGACCGCATCGTCTGCCACCAGGTGGGCGCCACCAACCGCGACGCGATCCTCGAGGCGCTGGGCATTCCGCCCGAGCGCGACTTTGCTACCTTCGAGTACCTGGGCAACATCGGCACCGTGTCGCTGCCGATCACCGCCGCCATCGCGGCCGAGCAGGGCTTTCTGCAGGCCGGCCAGCGCGTCGGCTGGCTGGGAATCGGCAGCGGCCTGAACTGCCTGATGCTCGGCGTGCAGTGGTGACAACAGCTTCTCTTTCCTCCGGGGAGAGACCGGGCGAGGGGCGGATACGCGGCGGAACAGGCGTGAACATCGACGCGAGCACACTGCGGCGGCTGTATCCCTTTACCAGCCACTGGCTGGAGGTGGGCGGGGTGCGGCTGCACTACGTCGACGAGGGCCGGGGTGCCCCGGTGGTGCTGGTGCACGGCAACCCCTCGTGGTCGCTGATGTTCCGCGACCTCATCCGCGAGCTGCGGCAGACCCACCGCGTGATAGCGCTCGACCACGTCGGCTGCGGCCTGTCGGACAAACCCCACCCGCGCGACTATCCCTACACGCTGCGCCGCCGCGTGCGCGACCTCGAAAGCCTGCTCGACCACCTGGGTCTCGACCGCGACCTGACGCTGGTCATGCACGATTGGGGCGGCATGATCGGCACCGCCTGCGCCCTCAGGAGACGTGCCGCGCTGCGCGGGCTGGTCTATCTGAACACCGCCGCCTTCCTGCTGCCGAGCGGCAAACGTCTGCCCTGGCGCCTGCGGCTGATCCGCGACTGGAGGCCGCTGGGCAGCCTGCTGGTCCAGGGGGCCAACGCCTTTGCCCTGGGGGCGGCCTTCATGGCGACCACCCGGGGCCTCGCGCCGCAGGTTCGCCGGGCGTATCTGGCCCCCTACGACACCTGGCACAACCGCATCGCCACGCTGCGTTTCGTACAGGACATTCCCCTGAAGCCGGCCGACCCGAGCTACGAACTGGCCCGCTGGGTCGACCGGAATCTGCACACCCTCGCCGATGTGCCGGTGCTGATCGGCTGGGGTGGGCGCGACTTCGTCTTCGACCGGGCCTTCCTCGACCAGTGGCGCCGCCGACTGCCGCGGGCCGAGGTGCACGAGTTTCCCGAGGCGGGCCACTACGTGCTCGAAGACGCCGGCGGCGAGCTGGTCGGCCTGATCGCCGACTTCGTGCGCCGGGCGCTGCCGCCAGCCCCAGCGGACAGTTCGCCATCGTCCGCCGGCCGCTGCGAATCCGCGGCCCCGACCCAGCCCCTCCCTGAAAGGGAGGGGAGTAGAAAAGCGCCCGCCCCGTTTCCTGGCAGCGCGGAAAACAGGGCCGCGTCGCTCAACATGGCGGCCCGGCTCAGCGCGGTGGCCCAGGAGCTGGCCGACAAGCCGGCGGTGATTCAGCGGGCGCGCCTGGGTAGCTGGCACGCCGGCGGCATGGGGGCGCAGGTGAGCTTCGGGCAGCTCGACGATGCGGTTCGCCGACTGGCCCGCGGCCTGCGTGAAGCCGGCATCGGCCGCGGCACGCGCACCATCGTGATGGTGCGGCCCGGGCCGGAGCTTTTCGCGCTGACGTTCGCTCTGTTCCGCGTCGGGGCGGTGCCAGTGCTGATCGATCCCGGCATGGGCCGGCAGAACCTGGTCCGCTGTCTGGCGCAGGTGCGGGCCGCGGCCTTCGTCGGCATCCCCCTGGCTCACCTGCTGCGCCGGCTGCACCGCCACGAACTGTCCACCATCCGCACCTGTGTGACGGTGGGGCCGCGTCTGCCGGGTTGCGGTGTGAGCCTGGCCCGCCTGCTGGCCTGCCCACCCGACGATCAGCCGCCGGTCGAGCTGGAACCCGACGAACCGGCTGCCATCCTGTTCACCAGCGGCAGCACCGGTCCGGCCAAGGGCGTGGTCTACACGCAGGGAATCTTCGCCGCCCAGGTGGACGCGCTGGCGGCCCACTTCGGCTGCGGGCCGCACGATACCGACCTGGCCACGTTCCCGCTGTTCGCGCTCTTCGACGCCGCCCTGGGCATGACCGCCGTCGTTCCCGACATGGACGCCACGCGTCCCGGCGCGGTCGATCCGCGCGAGATCGTCGACGCGATCCACTCTCACGGCTGCACGCACATGTTCGGCTCGCCGGCGCTGCTCGAACGGGTGGCCCGCTGGGCGGTGCCGCGGGGCGTACGTCTGCTGACGCTGCGCCAGGTCATCACCGCCGGCGCGCCGGTCAGGCCCGACATCCTGGAGCGTTTTACCCGGCTGCTGGTGCCTGATGCGCAGGTGCTCACGCCCTATGGCGCCACGGAGGCGCTGCCGGTGGCGTGCATATCCAGCCACGAGATTCTCAGCGAGACGCGCCGGCTGACGGCCGCCGGCGCCGGCACCTGCGTCGGCCGGCCGTTGCCGGGGATGGACGTGCGCATCATCGAGGTCTCGGACGAGCCGCTGGCCGGCTGGCAGGAGGTGCGCGAGCTGCCCGGCGGTGAGGCGGGCGAGATCGTCGTCAGCGGCCCCGTGGTGACGCGCGAGTACTACCTGCAACCGGCCGCCACGGCGGCCGCCAAGATCCGCGACGGCGGGCGCATCTGGCATCGCACCGGAGACGTGGGCTACTTCGACCAGCAGGGGCGCCTGTGGTTCTGCGGCCGCAAGGCCCACCGGGTCGAGACCGCCGACGGTCGGCTGCTGACCGTCTGCTGCGAGGCGATCTTCAACCAGCATCCGGCGGTGCGGCGCGCGGCGCTGGTGGGCGTGGGGCCGCCGGGAGCGCAACGGCCGGTGATCTGCGTCGAGCTGGAGCCGGCCCAGCGCCGCGTCGATTGGCACCGGCTCTGCGGCGAGCTGCGGGCCATGGCGCGCGCTCACGCCCACACCCGGCAGATAGATACATTCCTGCGCCACCGCGGCTTTCCGGTCGACGTGCGCCACAACGCCAAGATCTTCCGCGAGAAGCTGGCTCTCTGGGCGGCCAGGCAACTGGAGCACTGAAGTGGGCGGTCTGGTCGCTGAACAAGCAGTCGGCCTGGCCCTGGTAACGGGCGGCGGGGGCTTCCTGGGTCGGGCCATCGTCGAGCGCCTGCTGGCGCGCGGCTGGCGTGTGCGCAGCTTCTCCCGACGCGACTACCCCGAGCTGCGCGCCATGGGTGTCGAGCTGGTCACCGGCGACCTGGCCGACCTGGATGCCCTGCTGCCGGCCTGCGCCGGATGCGACGTCGTCTTTCACGTCGCAGCCCGGGCCGGCATCTGGGGCCGTTACCGCGAGTTCTACCAGCCCAACGTCCGCGGCACCAACAACGTGCTGGCCGCCGCCCGGCACCACGGCGTCGGCCGGCTGGTCTA
>CAZRSM010000175.1:0-2729 GCA_964602755.1 uncultured Planctomycetales bacterium | reverse complement strand
ACAGCAAGGGCGCCGAGTACACATGGTGGTTTGACGACATCGCGCTGATCAACGAGGACGCCCGCCGCCTGGACGACAACCAGGCTCTGGCCAGGGTTGTGCTGACCAACCCGCTCGGCGTCAGCGTCTCGGGCACATTGACCCTGCGCCTGCCCGCGGGGTGGACTGCCGCCGACAGCGGGCCGCGCAAGCTCCAGGCCGGGCCGCACGGCTCGGCACTGGCCGAATACACGCTGACCTGGCCGGCCGACGCCGCCGGCCGGACCGCTGTCATTGGCGCAGACCTGGACACGCGCTGGGGCAGGATTTCCGCCGAGGCTACCTTCCAGCCGCTGCCGAAACTGACCGCCCCGCGCACCGGCCAGGCGCCGCGCATTGACGGCCGGCTCGACGACCCCTGCTGGAAATCCGCCGCGTGGGTCACGTGCTTTGTGCGCAACACCGACTGCGCGCCTGTCTCGGCGGCGACGAAAGCCGCCGTCTGCTGGGACGATACGCACCTGTACATCGCCTTTGTCTGTCGCGAGCCGCACCTGGCCAGCCTGGTCATCAAGCACCGCGAGCGCGACAGCGAAATCTGGATGGACGACTGCGTCGAGGTGTACATCGACGCCGACGCGGACCGGCAGCCAGGGGACTATGACCACTACGTCGTCAACGCCGCCGGCGCGCTGCGCGACGAACGCGGCGGCGATGGCCGCTGGAATTCCCACGCCCGGGCGGCCGCGACGGTGGGGGAGGGCGAGTGGTACGTTGAGCTGGCCATCCCGTGGCGCGACTACGGCGGCCGCCCGCCCTGGCGCCCCTGGGCCGTCAACTTCCACCGGACGCGCCAGCCTAAGCCCAAGCTCGCCCAGCCGGAGTATCAGTGCTGGTCGTGCACTCGCGGCCCCTTCGATAATCCGGCCGCCTTTGGCATTTTGCGCTTGGCGCCAACCCGATGAGCTGCCGCTGCGCGCACTAACTGGGTCTCGCAGGCTGAGGGGCCAGTGTTGTTGGGACCGCCCGGCCCGCGGCCGATTGTGACAGGTCCCGGCGCGCCGCTATACTTTCCCCGCCGGTGGCCTGGACTGAACGATTGTTCATCAAAACGAGGAGCTGATCACATGCGGTGTTGCAGGACGCTGGGCCTATTCTTTGCTGTTCTTATGATCGGCGGGGCCGTGTCCTCCTGGGCTGCCGATCAACCCCGCGACCGCTGGGATTTCAAGTTCAAGGACTTCGTCATAGGCTCGTGGTGGGGACCGGCTCCCACAGACCCCGACGTCAAGCTTTACGTTGACTGCGGATTCAACATCGTCATGGTCGGCCGCTACATGGAGCTGCCTGACTACGCCCACCCCGACAAGGTCGCCGTCGAGCTAGACCTGGTCCACAAATACGGCCTCGGCGCCATGATCGACACCTACACACTCAATACTCATCCGTGGGGCGACCAGCCGGCTCCAAAGAAAACCAGGCGCGGCCAGCACTGCTGTACATTCGATGAGCTGCAGTGGATTTATGACAGGTTCGGCCACCACCCGGCCGTCGTCGGCATCCTGCTTGGCGACGACCAGCACCGGATGTCGCCGCGCACCATCAAATGCACGGACTTCCTGTTCAAAAAGCCCCGCCCGCACCTGTTCCCGTGGATTTGCGGCATCGTCCCGCCCAAAAACCTCGCCGACCACAACAACCCCATCGAAAACCCGCAAATCTACCCGACCCTGTACCAGTGGAAACTGCCGGCCGACCAGCAGGCATTGAAGTACTGCCAGGCCTTCGCGTATTACGCCACGGGCTGCCGCGACCATGGCGTCATCTTCTGGCCGATGCTCAACGTCTACGGCAACACGCCCAGCGGCCACCACTATCTGCCCAGCGACTCGCTGTTGCGCATGCCCGCCTACGCCGCCCTAGCCTACGGCGCCGAGGGCGTCTGGTATTTCACCTATGCGCGCTCGGTGCAAATCTACAAAGAGGGCGGATACAAAACTGCCGCCGAAGCCAGGCGCGCGCTGCTGCCGTCGTACTGGGTCCTCAAGCGCGTGAACTGGGACCTGCGCGCCTGGGGCCGCCGCGTCATCGGCCGCCGCTGGGAAGGCGTCTTCGGCACGGCCTTCGAGGCCGGCAAACCGGCCGGTGGCTGGCCCTGGCCCGACGAAGTTCGCCCCGCCCGCGGGCCGGCCATGATCATGCCGCCCAGCCGCGGCAAGCTCATCGAGAGCATGAGCAGCGACATGATTGCCGGCGTCCTCACCCGGCCCGGCGCCAACCCGCTGGTCATGCTGGTAGACTGCCGCGTGGACAAGTCGTGGGCCACCATCCCGCGGCGCCAGGTGACCGTCCGCTTCGCCCCGGCCGTCAAGGCCGTCCGCGTGCTCAGCCGCAAGAGCGGGCGGACAGTGCGCGGCCGCGAAATCACCGTCAAGCTGGAAGCCGGCGGCGGCCAGATGGTTGAGCTTCTCGGCGACGGCCTCGCGGGGCTGTGCACTACCAGGGCCATCTACGCAGCGCCGAAAACCACCCGGGTCCCGCCCCAGCCGGTCAGTGGCCGCGAGCTTCAATCCATCCGGGCGGCCAAGCTGCGCATTGATGTCTTCGGATCCAACGGCGGCCCGAAGTACGCCGCCAAATTCATCGAGCTGAACGGCCACCGCCTTTGCCAGGTTCCGGCGAACAACAGCGACAGCTGGACCACCTTCGTCATCGACCTCACCCCCAAGCAGGTCAAATGGGTTCGGCGG
>CAZRSM010000174.1:0-1611 GCA_964602755.1 uncultured Planctomycetales bacterium | reverse complement strand
CCACGTTGCTGAATACCGGCCGCAGTCCCTTACCGTCGCCGCGACCCGGGGTGGCGGTGACGCCGAACACCCGCGCGTCGGGATTGTGATCGCGGACGTGGTCGATGATGCACCGATAGCTGGGCGCGGCAGCGTGATGGGCCTCGTCCACCACCAACAGGTCCAGCGTCGGCATCCGCCTGAGATGGGGCTCCCGGGCGAGCGTCTGGACCATGGCGAAGGTGGCCTGGCCGGCCCAGGACTTCTGCCGGGCGTCGAAGATCGAAGTGGTGATCTTCGGATTGACGCGGGAGAACTTGGCGGCGTTCTGGCTCGTCAGCTCGTCGCGGTGGGCGAGAATGCAGGCCTTGGCATCGGCATCGCTGATGATGCTGCCGGTCGCTGCCGAGAGCATGATGGTCTTGCCCGCGCCGGTCGGGGCCACGCCGAGCGTGTCGCCGTGCTCGTCGAGCGCGCGGAGCACGCGCTCGACAAACACCTTTTGTCGGGGTCTCAGGATCATCGCCGGCCCTCCTTACTGCGCCCAGCTGGGGCGGTTGGGCTTCGTTCCCGGCGCGGCCTGCGTCTGCTGCGGCGCGATTGGCGCCGCCGAGGGCTGCCCCATGAGCGCGGCATAGTCCTTGTGGTCGGGCGTGATCGCCTGCTTGACGACGTTCCTGTCCTCGCCGTTCTGGTCCTTCTCGACATCCACGCGGGCGACGAACTCGATGCCGTCCAGATCCTGGAAGCCCTGGATCCGGCGCGCCTGTTGCGCTTGGGGCGAGTTGTCCCCGGGGTGCACGCCGCGGGCGGAGTTGAGGATGCCCTTGATGAAGGCGCGGCCCATGTTGGCCCACTCCGGTCCCTTGGGGCTGTAGAGCCCGATCAGCGACCACATCTTGCGCCGGGCGTACTTGCCCTCCAGCACCACGAACTCGCAGTTGAGATAAACCGAGCCCGTAGTCTGGCTCTGGGTGGCATAGCCGCCGGTCCAGCCCTGGGCGGGGTCGTCGAAGCCGCCCGGCCGAATGGTCATGCGCACCTTGACCAGGGTGCCCTTGGGGATCAGATCGAAACCGGTCTGGTCTTCCGCGTTGTTGAAGTCGAAGTAGCTCATGGGGTCACCTCTCGATTCGGTTCAGGGGCGTTGTCCGTGGGGCGGTCGAAGCGCAGGCGCTCGGAGGCGGGCCGCGCGGGGCCGGCGATCTTCTCCATGAGGCGGCCGAGATGCGGCTCCTCAATGAGGTCCAACCGACCGGAGCGGTCCTTGGCGGGATAGCCCCAGGGGTTCAGGGTGTGGCAGACGAAGGCGCGGTACGGCTCGGCGTCGGCCTCGCGAATCTCGGCCAGGGTGATGACCTCGTCCACGATGCCGGGCAGCTCCAGGCCCGTCTTGGAGCCTTCGATCTGCAACTGAAAGACGCGGCGGTTGAAGTCATCGAGCTTCTCGTCGAGGATCCCGACGAACCAGACGTTCTTGCCGCGGGTGTGCTGCAGGTGGGTAAGCCAGGCGATCATTTCCTGGCCCAGCAGACCGTAGGCGCCGCGCATGTCGGGCTTGCCGGTGCGCTCGGAGACCGCCTGCGGCTGTCCCTTGCACCACTGCAGGCAAAGCCGGCCGGCGACGGTGAT
>CAZRSM010000173.1:0-10283 GCA_964602755.1 uncultured Planctomycetales bacterium | reverse complement strand
GGCGCAGCCACTCGGCGAAGGCGGCATAGTCGGCCGGCAGCTCGGCGTATGACTCGCGGCGCGACTCGATATCGGCCAGCGCCGGCGGCACCGGGGGTGTGACGCCGATAGTCCGCTCGATCTCCTCGGGAAACTTGGCCGGATGGGCGGTCTCCAGGCTGACGGCGAGCGTGTCGTCCGATAACTCGTGGGTCTGCCAGTAGTCTTCCAACCCCGCCCAACCGACCGCGCCGTGCGGTTCCAGGATGACGCCGTAGCGTTCGTAGGCCGCCTTAATGGTGGCGCGGGTGCGGTCGTCGTCGATGCTGACGGCGTAGAGGTCGCGGCGCATGGCCTGCATGTCGGGCATCTCGCGCAGGTGGCCGGTCTCGTCGAGCCAGCCGCCGTAGACGTCGACCAGACGCGCCAGGTTGGAGGGGTGGCCGACGTTCATGGCGTTGGAGATGCAGACGCGCGACGGCTCGATCTTCTCGTAGCGGCCGGTGGCCAGGAAACGCGGCACCTCGTCGTTGGCGTTGGTGGCGACGACGATGCGCCCGATGGGCAGACCCATCTGCCGCGCGATGACGGCACCCATCATGTCGCCGAAGTTGCCCGACGGCACGCAGAAGGTGATCGGTTCGAGCGGCTGGGCAAGGTTGACGTATGCGTATACGTAATAGACCGACTGGGGCAGCAGACGTCCGATGTTGATCGAGTTGGCCGAGGTGAGATGCAGGTCGGTCAACTGCGGATCGGCGAAGGCCCGTTTGACCAGGGCCTGGCAGTCGTCGAACTTGCCGTCGATGGCGATGGTGGTCACGTTGTCGCCGATGGTGGTCATCTGCTTGCGCTGGCGTTGCGAGACCTCCGCGGGCGGAAAGAGCACCACCACGCGCACATGCGGCACGCGGTGATAAGCATGGGCCACGGCGCTGCCGGTGTCACCGGAGGTGGCGGTCAGGATCGTCAGCGTGGTGGTCTGGTGGTGCATGAGCTGGCCCATCCAGCGGGCCATCATGCGGGCGGCGAAGTCCTTGAACGACGCGGTCGGGCCGCGGTCGAGCCGCATGAGGTAGCGCCGGCGGTCGACGCGCTCGAGCGGGACGTCGAAGTCGTAGGCGTCGTCGCACAGTCGCCGCAGCACGTCGTCCTCGAACACGCCGATCGTAAAGCGCCGCAGCACCTCGAAGGCCACGTCGGCGTAGGGGCGGCCGCGCAGCCCGGCGAGAGTCTGCCGGTCGAGTTGCGGGTAGCGGGTGGGCATGTAAAGCCCGCGGTCGGGGGCCTGGCCGGTCAGCAGGGCCTGATCGAGTGTGACCGGCGGGGCCTGGCGGTTGGTGCTGCAGAAGGTCAGAGGACTGCTGTCGTTCACGCTGTCTGCTCCGGCTGGCAAGCTGTCGGGGCGCCGGTGGCGCTCATCGGGGCATTCTAGAGCTGGCATGCGTGCGTGTCGAAGGGCGTTCGTCAACAGTGGCACGCGGACGTTCGGCCGGGGCCGGCGCCGGCCGGCCGGGCGTTCGGCACCGGAAACTGGTTGACAAACCGCACCTGATAGCTACCGTTAAGGTGTTATGCTGACCCGGGCAGCGGTAGTCGTGGCACTCGTATGGTCGCTCTGGCTGGTGCCGGCGTTGTGCGGCGGGGAGGTCCTGTGCCGCGATTGCCCGGTTCCCGTGAGGGCTTGCCACGAGCAGACCCGTCAACTCGACGACAGTTGCGGTCCGCATGTCGCTCCGCGCGAAGAAACCGGCCCGGCCTGCGGTTTTCTGCTGGCAATCCCGGCGGTCGAAAGCGTTCCCGGCGGCGACAGTGCCGACCTCGGCGTGACGCCGTGGGTGGCATCCCGGCGTGAGCGGGGGCAACACGTCATCTTCGACAGTGACCTTCCCTTGTTGAATTGATCCCGTGGCCGCAGTGGCCAAGCCGACGACGCTACCCGTGTCCGCGGGTGGCATCGTGTACCGGAATTGCTGCGCGCCAGGTTCCATTTACGACGGGGTAAGCGGATGAATTGCAGCTATCGGCGAGTAACGCGAGTGACGGCTGGTCTGCTGCTTGCAACAGCGGTGGCGGGATGTGCGAGGGTGCGACCCGAGCCGGACTATCGCCGGGCGGCCGACGAAATCGAGCAGGCCACGGGGGTGCACTACGTCTTCGACCCGGCCGGGCAGGCGGCGGTGGGGCAGCGCGTGCGCGAACTGCTGGCCGACGGCCTGACGGCTCGCGAGGCGGTGGAGCTGGCCCTGCTGAACGACCCGGCGCTGCAGGCCGAGTTCTACCGCATCGGCATCGCCCGGGCCGAGGTGGTGCAGGCGGGACTGTTCTCGAACCCCTCGCTGGGGCTGGCCCTGCGGCTGCCGGCCGGCGGCGGGCTGGCCAACTTCGAGGCGGATCTGGCCCAGAACATCGCCGACTTGTGGCAGATTCCGCTGCGGAAAGCGGCCGCCGAGCGCGACCTGACCCGCGTCGTGCTGGAGGTGGCGCGGCTGGCCAGCGAGCGGGCCGGACAGGCCAGGCGGCTCTACTACGCCGTCCTGGCCGCCCAGCGCCGGCAGCGCATCGCCGGCGAGAACGTCGCCCTGGCGCGACGCATGCTCGAGCTGGCGCAGTTCCGCCAGCAGGCCGGCGCCGGCAGCGCGCTGGACGTCAACCTGGCCCGCGGCGTGCTGCACGAGGCGCAGTTGAATCTCGAGGAGAGCCGGCTGGCGGTGCGCGAGGCGCGCGTGGCGCTGGTGGCGGCCCTGGGGCTGACCTGCGACGGCCAGCAGGTGCAACTGGTCGACCGGCTGCCCGAGCCGCCGGCGGTCGAGCTGGCCGACGAGGCCCTGATCGCCGTGGCGTTGCAGCGCCGGCCCGACGTGCGGGCCTTGCGCGAAGCGGAGCTGACCGCCGAGCGCCGCCTGGCGCTCGAGCGGCGGCGGGTGTGGCCGTCGGTCGAGCTGGGGCTGGGCTTCGAGCGCGGCGAGCGGCAACGTGAGCCGGGGCGCGACCTGCTGGCCGAGACGGCGCGTTCGTCGCTGGCGGCGGGGCGCCTGAGTCCGCCGGAGATTCAGCCCCGCAGCGAGCGCGACGTCAATACCGACTTCATCATCGGGCCGAGCCTCTCGATCGAGCTGCCGATCTTCGACCAGAACCAGGCCCGGATCGCGCGGGCGGCGTTCGAGTTGGCGCAGGTGCGGCGGATCGTGGCGGGCACGCTGGTGACCGTCAGCCAGGATGTGCGCGGGGCGCTGGCCCGGGCGCAGTCGGCCTGGCGCGTGGCGCGGTTCTACCACGACGAGGTGCTGCCGCAGGCCCGCAAGACGCTGGAGATGTCGCGCGACTCCTACCACGCCGGCAAGTCGTCGATCCTCTCGGTGATCGAGGCTCAGCGCACGTTGCTGGCGGCGCGGCAGAGCTATGCCCAGGTGTTGCAGGCGGCGGCCACGGCGGCCGTCGAGCTGGAGCTGGCCGTCGGGGCGCCGTTCGACGAGTTGCCCGAGCTGGCCGCGGGGGCCGCCTCGCAACCGACCGTCCGGAATCAGAAAGCGGAGCAACAGTGATGCAGGTTTTGGCAAGCAGATGGAGATGGTACCTGGCGGCGGTAGTGCTGGTGGTGTTGCCGCTGGGGTGCGAGCTGCCCGACCAGGCGGCGCTGGGCGAGTTCGCCAACGAGCTGGCGCGCGAAGCGCTGGCAGCGTGGTTGTTCTAAGGGGAGCTGATCGGCGCGGGCCGTCAGTCACAACGGAGACGATGCAATGAACGGCAAGGTATTCGCCACGGCGATCACAGCGCTGTTGGCCGGAGTGGTGCTGGGCGCCGGGGGGTGGTACGTGGCCCAGTCGCAAGGTCTGCTCGAGAAGGTGCTGGGCGTCAGGCCCGCGCTGGGGGTGGCCGAACACCAGGACGGGCCAGGTGCGGCGGCGCACAAGGAGGGCCGGCACGACGAACACGAGGCGCACGAGGGCGAAGAGGCCCACGACGAGGACGACGGCCACGACCACGGGGCGGACGACGGCCACGGCCACGGAGCGGACGACGGCCACGGCCACGAGGACGGGCACGGGACCGACGACGGCCACGGCCACGAGGACGAGCACGGCCACGAAGCCGTCAAGCTCAGCGAGCGGGTGCTCGACGAGGTGGGTATCGAGGTGCGCGAGGCCGGCCCCGGGACGCTGCAGATCAGCGTGGTGTTGCCGGGCGAGGTGGTGCTCAATCCCGATCGCGTGGCGCACATCGTGCCGCGCGCCGGCGGCATCGTCCGCCGGGTGAACACCTCGGTGGGCGACCGCGTCGAGCAGGGCGACATCATGGCGGTGCTCGAGAGCCGCGAGCTGGCCGAGGCCAAGGCCGAGTACCTGGCCGCCAGGCAGCGGCTGGAACTGGCCCGCGCCAACCTGGCCGCCAACGAGGAGCTCAAGCGCAAGGGCATCGTCCCGGAGCTGGATTACCTGGCGGCGCGGCGTGACGTGGCCGAGGCGCAGATCGCGCTGGGGGCCGCCGAGTATCGCCTGCACGTGCTGGGCGTGACCAACGAGGAACTGGCCGACGAGACGATCATGTCGGACGCGCTGTTCTCGGTCTACGAGCTGCGCGCGCCGTTCGGCGGCGAGGTCATCAGTCGGCACATCGCGCTGGGCGAGGTGGTGACGCCGGAGACCGAGGTGTTCGAGCTGGCGGACCTGAGCGACGTGTGGGTCAATATCACCGTCTACCAGAAGAACCTGCGCCAGGTGCGGGCCGGCCAGCGGGTGCTGATCAAGGGACCGCACGGGGTGGGCACGGCCGAGGGCGAAATCGCTTACGTCAGCCCGGTGGTCGACGAGGCCACGCGGACCGCGGTGGCCCGGGTGGTGCTGAGCAACGACGAGGGCAACTGGCGGCCCGGGCTGTTCGTCAGCGCCGCGGTCGAGATCGAGCAGCGCCGCGTGGACGTGATGGTGCCGCTCTCGGCGCTGCAGACGCTCGAAGGCCGGCCGTGCGTCTTCGTCGAAACTGACGAGGGTTTCGTGCCGCAGCCGGTCGAACTCGGGCTGCAGGACGATACGAACGTGGAAATCCTCTCGGGCCTGGCGGCCGGGCAGCGCTACGCCGCCCGGGGGGCCTTCACGCTCAAGGCCGAGCTGGGCAAGGAGGCCTTCGCGGGGGCGGGCCATTCCCACTGACAAGCGCGGAACCGGTGGCCGTAACTGCAGGTCGGGGTTTGACCGACGCGGCCGATACCGCCGGGCGCTGCCCGGCCCGCGAGCTGGGCACTGCCGGGCGCGCCCCGACCTGCAAGTGTCGTTTCTGTCTTGTCGGCCCGGCGTGGAGAGCGGGTTTGGACGAGTAACCACAGCCGATCACTTGGAGCACCACAGAGCATGATCGAGAAGCTGATACACGCCAGTCTGCACAACCGGCTGCTGATGGGGGTGATGGCGGTACTGGTGATGGCCGGGGGCTACTACAGCTACCGGCAGTTGCCGGTGGACGCCTTCCCGGACGTCTCGCCCAACCTGGTGCAGGTGTTCACGATCACCGAGGGACTGGCGCCCGAGGAGATCGAGAAGTACGTGACCTATCCGGTCGAGGTGGCCATGAGCGGTCTGCCGGGCATCCAGAAGATCCGCTCGGTCTCCAACTTCGGCCTGTCGGTGGTCAATGTCTACTTCGAAGACGACATGGACATCTACTTCGCGCGGCAGCTCGTCAACGAGCGCCTGCAGGAACCCCGCGAGCAGATACCCGAAGGTTTCGGCGAGCCCGAGATGGGGCCCATCTCGACCGGCATGGGGCTGGTGCTGTTCTACTACCTGCGCGACACCACCGGCACGCACAGCCTCGAAGAGCTGCGCACCCTGCAGGACTGGGTGGTCAAGTTCCATCTGCAGACCGTGCCGGGCGTGACCGAGGTGCTGGGCATCGGCGGCTGGGAACGGCAGTATCACGTGGTGGTCGATCCGGCGGCCCTGCTGCGCTACGACGTGACGCTGGAGGAGGTGATCGAACGCATCCGGGCCAACAACCTCAACGTGGGGGCCCAGTTCATCGAGAAGAACGGCGAAGAGTACGTGGTGCGCTCGGTCGGCCTGGCCACCAACATCGAGGCCCTCTCGAGCATCACCATCAAGACCGTCGATGGGCGGCCGATCTACCTGGCCGACGTGGCCGAGGTGAAGCTCGGCGGGGCCATCCGGCGCGGCGTGCAGACCCACAACGGCACCGGCGAGGTGGTGGCCGGCATGGTGGTCAAGCTGGTGGGCACCAACTCGTCGACGGTGATCGAGCGCGTCGAACGCAAGCTCGAGGAAATCGCCAGGATCCTGCCGCCGGGCGTCGAGATCGTGCCCTACTACGAGCAGAAGAGCATCGTGCAGGCCTCGGTGAGCACGGTGACCCAGGCACTGGTGCAGGGCATCGCGCTGGTGACGGTGGTGCTGCTGGTGTTCATGGGCGGCCTGCGGCCGGCGCTGGTGGTGGCGCTGTCGATCCCGTTCTCGGTGCTGCTGGCGATGATCCTGATGAACTACTTCGGCATCTCGGCCAACCTGATGTCGCTGGGCGGTCTGGCCATCGCCATCGGCATGATGGTCGACGGCACCATCGTGGTGGTCGAGAACGTCGACCGCATGTTGCGCAGCGGCGGGCGCGGCGAATCGAAGCGGCACATCGTGGCCCGCGCCTGCGGCGAGGTCGGCCGGCCGATCGTGTTCGCCATCTCGATCATCATCATCGTCTTTCTGCCGCTGTTCACGCTGCAGGGCGTCGAGGGCAAGACCTTCCGCCCGCTGGCCTACACGGTGGCGCTGGCGATGTTCGGCTCGCTGGCTTTCGCCCTGCTGCTGGCGCCGATGCTCGGCAGCGTGCTGATGCCGCGGCCGCACCGCAGCGACTCCGAGCACCGCGAGGCGCTGGTGGTCAAACTGCTGCTGGCGCCCTACCGGCCGGTGGTGCGTTTCTTCGTGCGCTTCCGCATCCTGGCGGTGGCGTTGGCGCTGGGGCTGGTGGCGGCGGGCCTGTGGGTCTTTCCGCGGCTGGGCTCGGAGTTCACCCCCAAGCTGCGCGAGGGCACCCTGGTGGCCCGGCTGACGATGGCCCCCTCGATCTCGCTGGTCGAGAGTACCCGCATGACCATGCTGGCCGAGCGGCGGTTGCTCGATATCCCCGAGGTGCGCGAGGTCGTCACGCGCATCGGTCGCGGTGAGGTCGGGGCCCATACCGACCCCATCAACAGCGCCGAGATGTACGTGCTGCTCAAGCCGCACGAGCAGTGGCGCCCGGGCACCACGCAGGAGACCATCGAGCAGGAGGTGCGCACACGCCTCGCCGATCTGCCCGGCGTGCTGGCCAACCTCACCCAGCCGATCGAGATGACCGTCGACGAGCTGCTCGAAGGCGTGCGGGCCGAGCTGGCCATCAAGCTCTTTGGCGAGGACCTCGACGTGCTCAAGGCCAAGGCCGACGAGATCGCCGCCGTGGTCGAGCGCGTCCGCGGCGCCGCCGACACGCAGGTCGACCAGGTCAGCGGTACGCCCCAGTTGCTGATCCGCGTCGATCGCCAGGCCATCGCGCGCTACGGCGTCAACGTGGAAGACGTGCAGAAGGTGATCCGGGCGGCCGTCGGCGGCGAGGTGGCCGGGCAGGTCTTCGAGGGCGTGCGGCGGTTCGACATCCTGGTGCGCTACAAGCCCGAGGCCCGTCAGACGCGCGAGGCCATCAGCGAGATCCTCATCGCCGGCCCGGGCGGCGTACGCATTCCGCTCGACCAACTGGCCCGCATAGAGGAGATCGTCGGCCCGCGGCAGATCACGCGCGAGAACAGCCAGCGCTTCATCACCGTGCAGTGCAACGTGGTGGGCCGCGACATCGGCACCTTCGTCGAGGAGGCCCAGCAGGCCATCGAGCGGCAGGTCGAGCTGCCGCCGGGCTACATGGTGACCTGGGGCGGACAGTTCCGGCTCCAGCAGGAAGCCAACAAGCGCCTGGCGCTGGTCGTGCCGGTGACCCTGCTGATCATTCTGCTGCTGTTGTTCGCCAGCTTCGGTTCGCTCAAGAACTCGATCCTGATCCTGTTGAACATTCCGCTGGCGCTGGTGGGCGGTGTGATGGCGCTATACATCGCGGGCGAGAACCTCTCGGTGCCGGCGTCGGTGGGCTTCATCGCGCTGTTCGGCATCGCGCTGGAAAACGGCATGGTGCTGGTGACCTACCTCAACCAGCTCGTGCGGGCCGGAGCACCGATCGACGAAGCTTCGGTACGCGGCGCCTGTCGGCGGCTGCGGCCGGT
The DNA here is from genome assembly GCA_964602755.1 of uncultured Planctomycetales bacterium. Classification (GTDB taxonomy): domain Bacteria; phylum Planctomycetota; class Phycisphaerae; order UBA1845; family Fen-1342; genus JALSRY01. The sequence continues at coordinate 2,050 of CAZRSM010000173.1, read as the reverse complement.
GCTGATGACGGCCATCACCACGGCCCTGGGGCTGATCCCCCTGCTGGCCTCGCACGGTACCGGCAGCGAGGTGCAGAAACCGCTGGCGACCGTGGTGGTCGGCGGGCTGGTGACCTCGACGCTGCTGACGCTGCTGGTCCTGCCGGCGCTGTACAAGTGGTTCGCGGCCCGCGTGGACGCCGAGGAGGATTGATTCGCAGATCAGGAGCCGGCGTCGGATCGGTCGCGCTGTGCCGACCGATCGTCGGCCCGGCGGCTTCGGGGCGGGCAACTGCCCGCAGCGGCCGACACTCAGCCGCCGCCGGCCAGCAGCAGGCCCAGCCAGCCGCCGATCAAGGCTCCGCCCTGCCACGAGCCGGTCAGCGGACACTGGCCGTTGAAGCACAGGATCTGCGAATACCCGACCGCGGCGCCGATGCCGGCGCCGACGATGATCCCGATCAGCATACGCATCGGCTGACTCCGTTCGTGCGAAACTGCCGGCGCTCCGCACTCCAATGATTGTATACACGCGGCCGGCACGGCGCCGCCGCTCTGCGGTCGCGGGCCGCCGGTCGAGGTCAGTACGGCGGGATGGGCAGCGGATAATTGAAATCCAACGGCAGCATCGGCACGTTCGGCTCGTTCGGCTCGTCCAGCTCTCCGCCCACGGGCACCAGCCCCTCGCTGGCGTCCAGGTCGAGCTCGAAACGTCCCTCGGCCGGCGGCGGCAATTCGTCGCTGGCCGGCCCGTAGAAGGACTCCTCATAACCGTCGTAGTCGTAGCGCGCCACCTCGGCAGCGTCAGGTCCGGTGCCGTGCAGCAATGCCAGATACGGCAGTCCCTCTTCGTTGCGCACTGCGAACCGGCAGCCGGCCAGGTCGCCGGCCGCGAGCATGATCCGCGGCTCCTCGCCCAGCGCGTAGACCCGCGTGGTCGTCAGCAGCAGGTGTGGCATCAGTTCGGTCAGGTCGGAGACCCACAGGCGGGCCGTGGCGCGCTCCGGATCGCCGGCCAGCAGCACGCGGGCCGGGCCGTCGGCCGCGAATACCACCGGCGCAACCAGATAGCGCCTGTCATCGCCGAGTCGTCCCAAAACCCACTGGTCTTCGCCCAGTGCCATTACGTCGCACTCTTCCAGCGGTTCTGGCAGGGCGTCTGACAGCTTGTCGAGCTGCAGCAGCCGCCAGGCGGCGCTGAGACGAGTGTCGCGCTGCTTGTCATCCAGACGCTCGAGCGCCTGCGCCCGCGACCAGTCGGCCGCCTGGGGCAGCGGCAACCGCGACGCCGGGGCCGTTGCAGGCGGCTCGGCGGGCCGCGAAGCCGGCTGCGTGGCCGGCGGCTCAGGGCGGCGCTGACAAGCCAGTGGTCCTGTCGCCAGGACAGCCAGCAGCACGAACGTAAGCCGGCAGGCGTTCATCGGTCGCCAGTCCTTAGTTGGCACGATCACTCTACGATCAGCGGCGTACGGTGCATGGAGCCATCTGCCCTCGATTGTAACACGCCGGGAACGCAAGAGCCCCCGGCGGCAGGGCGGGGAGGAACTGGGGGATTGAGGGAACAGGGATTAGGGAATTGAGGACCGAAGGGAACAGGGATTAAGGGATTGAGAGGCAGTATTCGCTGGGCGGCGCGCGTGCCGCCGATTTCCCCTCCCTCGCAGGGAGGGGCAGGGGGAGGGTGAAAGCCTGCGGATACATGCCGTCGGCGAATGACGCCGACGTAAGGTGGGCACTGCCCATCATCCTGCTGAGGCACCTTGTCAGCCGTGGGCGCGTATTGGAGGCGGCGCGGCTTTCCGCCGGCGGCACGTGTTCGTTGGCTCTGACCCCCCTGTGGTCCCCCCTGGAAGGGGGGACGGTCGGGAGGAGAGGGACGAAGGGACGCAGGGACGTAGGGACGAAGGGATAGGCGCCCTTAGCGTTCCTCTTGGCGTCCTTGGCGGTCAGCTTGGCGTCTTGGCGGTCACCTTGGCGTCTTGGCGGTCACCTTGGCGTCCTTGGCGGTCCCTTGGCGTCTTCCTGGCGTCCTTGGCGGTTGTGGCTGGCGGTCCTGGCGGTGTGTGTGCCG